>NZ_JBPGXM010000006.1:0-62259 GCF_056755495.1 Leifsonia sp. KNZ12-8B | reverse complement strand
TTTTCTTAACCCCCCCCCCCCCCCCCCCCACTCTGGGGGGGGGGGGGGGGGGGCCCCCCCGCCCCCCGCGGGCCCCCCCCCCCCCCCCCCCCCCCCCCACGCCCTGCCGTGACCGGCTTCCCGACGAAGCCGTCTCGCACACGGTGGCGCCCGGACCCTCCGCCCCGCAGCGGGGTGTCCTGGTCCAGTCGACGACGGGATGCGAGGGGGGTCAGCATCCCGCCGCCGGGTCTCATGCGGAAGGCGTCGTCACGACGACGCTCCCGCGAGCTTGTCGATCTCGTCCTGGGTGAGCGGGGTCCAGGGCGAGGAGTCGGGGTCGGAGCTGGCGGCCTCGGGGCTGTCGCCCTGCGTCCACCACTTCGCCTCGAACGGGATGCCGTCGAACAGGACACGCTGGCCCTTATCGTACGCGGCCGTCCCGCTCCAGTTCGGGTACGTGCCGGCGGGGAGGGTCGGCTGCGGGATCGGGGTCTCCCCCGGCAGCACCGGGCCCACCAGCTCCCACGGGGTCTCCCACGAGTTCAGCACCGGGTCGTCGGGGGTGTCGCCCTTCGTCCACCACTTCGCCTGGTACACGTTGTGGTGCCAGACGACCTTGGTGCCCTTCAGGTAGGAGGCCGTGGTCTTCCAGATCGGGTAGGGCGAGGTCGCGGGGTCGTCGACGGCCGCGGTCGCGGTCGGCTCGGCGGTCGTGACGGCCGACTCGCCCAGGGAGATGTGGCCGTCGAAGCCCTTCGCCAGGGTCGCGGCGAACGTCTTCTTGCCCTGCGCGACGCCCGAGCACGCGTCCGAGACGACGGAGGTGTCCACGTAGTTCGAGCCGCAGGTCTTGTCGCGGTTCGCCGACCACATCGACATGCGGCCGAGACCGGTGGAGACGGCCCACGTGTTGAAGGCGGTCGCGTCGGCGAGGGTGAAGACCTCGTCCTCCACGTCGTTCTGGCCGATCATCGGGGTCGCGCCGATCTTCGCCCACAGGCTCGGGTCGCTCTGGTGCAGCTTCGCGCGGTCGTACAGGATGCCCAGCTGGCGCTGAGCGGCGGTGACCGCGGCCTCCGCGTTCTGCGCCATCGACTTCTTCGCCTCCTTCGAGTTCCCGAAGTCCATGGTCATGACGTTGACGCCGGCGAGGTCGACCTTCGCCTTCAGCATGGCGGCGACCGCGTCGGTGCCGGCGGTCGTCATGCCGGACGGGGCGACGGGGAGGGTGAGCCACACGGCGAGGCCCTTGCCCTCGGCGCGGCGCTCCTTCTGCAGGTCCGCG
Source organism: Leifsonia sp. KNZ12-8B (assembly GCF_056755495.1). NCBI lineage: Bacteria > Bacillati > Actinomycetota > Actinomycetes > Micrococcales > Microbacteriaceae > Leifsonia > Leifsonia sp. KNZ12-8B. The sequence goes on along the minus strand of NZ_JBPGXM010000006.1, from coordinate 60,992 downwards.
ATGGCGGTGGCCCGGCGCGCGTTCGCGTCGGCGTCGGACAGACCCGCGCCCTCGAGATCGAGATCGATGGTGCCGATGTCGTAGCGGTCGACGACGGACGCGTAGGCCGCCTTCAGCTTCGACGGGTCGTCGCAGTTCACGGCGAGTTCGTCGTTGTTGAGTCCGCCGAACGACACGGCGACCGTGCCGCCCTGCTGCTGGAGCCGCGCGATGCGGCGGTCCAGGTCGAGGGAGCCGCGTGCCTCGTCCAGCGAGTAGGCGGCGCCCCACGAGGGCTCGCACGCCTCCTCCTTGGACGAGACGACGAACGATAGGACGGCGTCCTTGGTGGAGGTCGTCCCGAGGTTCTCGAAGGCGAACCGCGGGGTCGCGGTCACATCCACGTAGGAGGCGAACCACGGCTGCACGTCGACCGCGGCCTTGGCGCTCCACCACTGGAAGCCCACGACACCGCCGGTGACGACGATGACGGCGACCAGCCCGGCGCCGATCACGCGCCACGGCGAGAGGCGGCGACCTGACGGGGCCTCAGGCGCCTGAGCCTGCTCGACGGCAGCGCTCGTGCCGGCCATCAGGCGGCCTGCTTCCGGACGCCGGAGTTGTCGTCGGCGCTGTCGCCCGCGCTCTGGTCCGTGATGTCGGCGTCGGACGCGGCCGCCGATGCGACCGCCGCGCGCTCGACGTGCGGCACGTCTCCGCCGGCGTGGCCGTGGTAGAGCACCGACCGCCAGTCGATCGACGCGGTCACGGCCGCGGGCTCCGGCGCGGAGGCGCGCTTGCCCTTGTCCACGTACAGCGGCTTGGTCATGCCGAGCCAGATGTCGACGATGGTGTTGCCGACGCCGATGTAGGCGCAGATCGCCCAGATCGCCCAGAGCGCGTTGAAGGCGGCGAACGCGGCGTTGCCCCAGTTCTGCGCGTTGACGTCGCGCCAGAGGGTGAACAGCGAGAACGCGACGATCGCGAGCGGCGCGATCACGTACAGCAGCGGCGAGGCGGTGCGGTTCTTGACCTTGGGCGTACGGGCGAACGGGATCTTCTTGCCGGTCAGCGACTGCTGGATCGACTTGAGCACGCCGGCGAGGTTGACCGGCAGCAGGATCAGGTTGAAGCCGTAGATCTTGAAGATGTCCATCGCCTTGTAGCCGCAGTACCGGAGGTCGGCGGCCTGGCTGATGAAGTACGGCAGCGCGGCCAGGAGGACCATCGGGCTCAGCAGGCGGCCGTCGTACGGGTACGCGAGCAGGAACACGAGGCCGAAGCTCGCCCAGCAGATCGAGGCCATGTAGTTGATGCGCAGCAGGAGCTCGACGCGCGAGACGTTCTCGCCGCGGCGGCGGCGCTCCTTCACCTGGCGCCAGAGCTTGGGCAGGATGAGCAGTCCGCCGTTGGCCCAGCGGCGGCGCTGCACGATCAGCGACCCGAAGTCCGGCGGCGTGGCCGAGTAGCTCAGCCGCTCCGGGTAGTTGACGAGCGTCCAGCCGTGGGTGCCGAGGTCGATGCTCGACTCGGTGTCCTCGATGACGGTGCGGTCCTGGATGTACCGCCGCACCTCGAAGCCGCCGACGAACTCGGTCTCGACGATGTCGTCGAGCGCCCGCTTGCGGATGACCGCGTTCGCACCCACCCAGAACGTGGCGCCGTAGTAGCTCTTTCCCTGGTGGAGGATGTGCTGGATGTCCGTGGTGGCACCGGCGAGGCGCTCGATGCGGGTGCCGGCGCCGCGGAACGACGAGTACGGCGTCTGCGTCACGGCGACGCGGGCGTTGTCGGGCTGCTGCAGGAAGTACGTGAGCCGGAGGCAGTATTCGCGGAGCAGGATGGAGTCGGCGTCGAGCGTCAGCAGGAAGTCGCTGTCGGGGATCTCGATGTCGCCGGGCCGGCGGCTGCCGACGGGGACCGGGTCGAGGATCGGGCCCTCCGGCGTCTCCTCGACGCGGTAGGTGCCGCCCATCAGGCCGATGTAGGCGTTGAGGTTCATGGCCTTGTTCGCCTCGTGCGAGAGCGAGGCCCACTTCTTGCGCTCGAAGACCTCCAGCTCGGCGTCGAAGGTCCAGGCGAGCCGGCGGTACAGCTGCGCGACGCGCTCGGAGGTGAGCAGGGCGCCCTCGTCGAGCGCCGCCTCCACGGCCTCCCCGGTGAGGGCGAGGTCGTCGCCGAGCCCGCGGAGCACCTGGTCGGCGAAGAAGACGTCGACGTGGTCCTCGATGGTGTGGGCGTCGGCCTGGTCGTACAGCCACTGCGCGGCCCAGCGGTAGTGGCCTGCGAGCTCGCGGATGGCCTCCGGCTCCGCCAGGGCGCGGTCGTCGCTCAGCTCGTAGCGCAGCAGCGCGTCGGAGAAGCGGAACCGCGGCTCCGACAGCTGGTCGCCGATGCTCGTCGCCAGGTCGCGGGTGGCCTGGAGGCGTGCGGCGACCGTCGGGTCGCTCGGGTTCGGGTTGTCGTCGAGCAGCAGCACGACGCGCTTGGACGGGAACTCCTGCAGCGCGGCGGAGAGCAGGGTCATGCGCACGACCTCCGGCTCCTCCGCGTACGACGGCACCAGCACGGTGATCGACGGCTGGTTCTGGGCGAAGTGCCGGTCGAGCTCGGCACGCGGCACGCGCACGTGCTTCTGGAAGCGCTGGAGCGCTCCCTGCCGGGCGACGAGGTACATCAGCGCCGAGAAGGTGAGGAAGGTGACGACGACCGTGTAGCCGACCGCCTCCATGGTGAAGCGGAAGTTCTGGGATCCGCTGTCGATGAACTGGCGGATGATCGTCGTGACGACGTAGATCGCCCAGAACAGGATCGTCAGCACGATGGCCACGCGGCTCCACGTGATCGTGCGATCCGACGGTCTGGGGTGGACCGTCGGCAGGGGGTCGGTGCGCTTCTCGGAACCGAGCTGGCGCTTTCGGGCAGGCGTGTATGAACTTGTAGAACTCATGATCGGGTATGCGTCCTTAGAGACGAGAGCCCGCGCATTCGGGTTGCGCGTCGGGGTAGCCCTCGCTTGTCCACATTAGTGAGGACACGATGGGGTACAAAACCCCGCGTTATGGTTACGCGGGGACCATTCGAACCGGCGGACGATGTGCGCATGGTGAACATCGTAAAGTGTATGTATTACACGTAATATTGTGGATGTTCACGAAATGCTGCCGCGCAGGCCCGCATGCGACCCTAGCGCTTGCGCTTCTCCCGCACGCGCATGTTGAGCACGATCGGCGTGCCCTCGAAGCCGTACACCTCCCGCAGCCGGCGGACGATGTACCGCCGGTAGCCCGGGTCGAGGAACCCGGTGGTGAAGGTCACGAATGTCGGCGGCCGGCTCGACGCCTGGGTGCCGAACAGGATGCGCGGCTGCTTGCCCCCGCGCACCGGGTGCGGGTGGGCGGCCGTGAGCTCGGCCAGGAAGGCGTTGAACTTGCCGGTCGGGATGCGGGTGTCCCACGACTCCAGCGCCTGCTCCAGCGCGGGCACCAGCCTCTCGAGGTGGCGGCCGGTGCGGGCGGAGATGTTGACGCGCGGCGCCCAGGAGACGTGGGCGAGGTCCTGCTCGATCTCGCGCTCCAGGTAGCGGCGGCGCTCGTCGTCGAGCAGGTCCCACTTGTTGAAGGCCAGCACGAGCGCGCGGCCCGACTCGAGCACGAGGTCGATGATGCGCACGTCCTGCTCGCTGATCGGCTGCGAGACGTCGAGCACGACGACCGCGACCTCCGCCTTCTCCAGCGCGGTGGAGGTGCGCAGCGAGGCGTAGAAGTCGGCGCCCTGCTGCAGGTGCACGCGACGGCGGATGCCGGCGGTGTCGACGAACCGCCACACCTTGCCGCCCAGCTCGACCTGCTCGTCCACGGGGTCGCGGGTGGTGCCGGCCAGCTCGTTGACGACGACCCGCTCCTCCCCCGCGGCCTTGTTCAGGAGGGACGACTTGCCGACGTTCGGCCGGCCGACGATCGCGACGCGGCGCGGTCCGCCGACCTCCTGCTTGGCGACGGCCGAGACCTCGGGCAGCACCTTCAGGACGTCATCCAGGAGGTCGGCCACACCGCGCCCGTGCAGCGCGGAGACGGGACGCGGCTCACCGAGGCCCAGCGACCACAGCTCGGTCGCGTACGGCTCCTGGCGGGCGTCGTCCACCTTGTTGGCGGCGAGGAACACCGGCTTCTTGGTCTTGCGGAGGAGACGCACGACGTGCTCGTCGGTCGCGGTCGCGCCGACGGTCGCATCCACCACGAACAGCACGGCGTCGGCGAGGTCGATCGCGACCTCGGCCTGCGCGGCGACGGAGGCGTCGATCCCGCGCGCGTCGGGCTCCCAGCCGCCCGTGTCGACCACGGTGAACCGGCGGCCGTTCCACTCCGCCTGGTACGAGACGCGGTCGCGCGTCACGCCGGGGGTGTCCTCCACGACGGCCTCGCGGCGGCCGAGGATGCGGTTGACGAGCGCCGACTTGCCGACGTTCGGCCGGCCGACGATGGCGAGCACCGGCAGAGCGGGGAGGTACGTGATCGTGTCGACGTCCTCGGTGGCGGCCTGGAGGACGTCGAGGTCGCTCTCGTCGAGGTCGTAGTCGTCGAGGCCGCTGCGCAGCGCGGCGGCCCGCTGGACGGCGAGCTCCTCGTCGATGCCGGCGAGGCGGTCGGCGAGGTCGTCGTCGCCGACGGGCTCGGTGTCGAAGTCAGCCATGGGTCTCTTTCTGTACGACGTTCTGCACGACCGCGAGGACGGCGTCCACGGTCTGGTCGAAGTCGAGGTCGGTGGAGTCGACGGTGGTCACCCCGTCTGCGGCGTTCATGAAGTCGACCACACGGGCGTCGGCCGCGTCGCGCCGATGGAGCGCCTCGCCGACGCTGGTCGAGGACTGACCCGTGAGCTCGGCGGAGCGCCTGGCAATTCTAACGGATTCGTCGGCGGTGAGCAGGATGCGCACGGGCGCATCCGGGCAGACGACCGTCGTGATGTCGCGACCCTCCACCACGATGCCGGGCTTCTCGGAGTGCCGCACGATGTCGCGGAACAGCTGCGTCAGGTGCGCGCGCACCTCGGGCACGCGGGCGATGGCGCTGACCACGGCGGTGACCTCCGGCTCGCGGATGGCCGCCGTCACGTCGTGCTCGCCGACGAACACGTGGTACGTGTCGGGGTCGGTGCCGATGCGGTAGTCGAAGTCCGGGAGGCTGTCGATCACGGCGGCGGCGTCCGTCGGGTCGGTCCCGCGCTGCACGACGTACCAGCCCAGCGCACGGTAGGCGGCGCCGGTGTCGAGGTACGCCCAGCCGAGGCGGCGGGCGGCCGCCCGCGAGACGGACGACTTGCCGCTGCCGGCGGGGCCGTCCATGGCGAGCACGAGTTCGGTCATCCGGCGATCCTCCAGCCGCGGTCGGTCAGGTCGGTCACGGTGCGGTGCAGCACCTCGGGCAGCACCGCGATCTCGGCGAGGCCGAAGGGCGCGCCGGGCGAGTGCTCCAGCCGCAGGTCCTCGAGGTTGACCCCGAGCTCGCCCAGCTCGGCCAGCAGCCGGGCCAGCTCGCCGGGGCGGTCCTCCACCATGACGATGAGGCTCGCGTAGCGCTTGTCCTGGCCGTGCTTGCCGGGGAGGCGCGAGACGCCGACGTTGCCGCCCGCGATCTCCTCGGCGATGGTCCGGCGCGCTCCCGCCGCATCCACGTCGCCCAGGGCGACGAGCACACGGTCGAGGTCGGCGCGGAAGGCGTGCAGGATCTCGACGATGGCCGGGGCGTTGGCGCCCAGGATCTGCACCCACAGCTCCGGCTCGCTCGCAGCGATCCGGGTCACGTCGCGCACGCCCTGGCCGGCGAGCCCCAGGGCGGCGTCGGTGGAGTCGGCGAGCCGCTTCGCCATGAGGGTCGAGACGAGCTGCGGCGTGTGCGAGACGAGCGCGACGGCGGCGTCGTGATCGGCGGCCGCCATCTCGACGGGGGTGGCGCCGAGGTCGAGGATGAGCGACTCCACCAGGTTCACGGCCGCCCGCGGGTTCTCCGGTCGCGCCGACACCACCCAGGGGCGCCCGATGAAGAGGTCCGCGCGGGCGGCGCTGGGGCCGCCGCGCTCCCGGCCGGCGAGCGGGTGCGAGCCCACGTAGCGCGAGAGGTCCAGGCCGGTCTGCTCCAGCTCGGCGAGGGGCGCGACCTTGACGCTCGCGACGTCCGTCACCACGGCGTCGGGATGGGCGGCGAGCTCGTCCGCGACGACGCGCGCCACGAGGTCGGGCGGCGTCGCGACGACGATGAGGGCCGGCTCCTGCGCGCCGTCGTCCGGTCGCCCCGCTCCGTAGTCGGCCGCCAGCCGCAGGTGGGCGGGCGAGGCGTCGGCGAGCAGCACGTCGACGCCGCGGGCGCGCAAGCCCAGGCCGACGGAGGCCCCCAGCAGCCCCGCGCCGACGACGCGCACGGGGCCGGCGAGGCGGGAGGTGGGATCGGTCACCCATCCACCTTAGTCAGCGGCGCCGACCCTCCCGCCGAGTCGTGACTCGTTGCGGCTTGTGCGGGCGAGAAGTGACACCATGTCACGAGTCGGCGGGGCCCTGGCGGGAGATGGTGAGCAGGGCGCCCAGCTCCTCCTTGGTCAGGTCGCGGAGGGCGCCGGCCTTCAGCGTGCCGAGGTGCAGCGGGCCGAACTGGCGGCGGACCAGCTCGACGACGGGATGGCCGACCTCGGCCAGCATGCGGCGCACGATCCTGTTGCGGCCGGAGTGCAGCGTGATCTCGACCAGGCTGTCCCGCACGCCGGGGTTGACCTGCAGCAGCTTGGCCTTGTCCGCGGCGATCGGGCCGTCCTCCAGCTGCACGCCCTTCGTCAGCCGCGAGATGGTCTGCGGCGTGACGATGCCGCGCACCCGCGCGATGTACGTCTTGGTGACGCCGAAGCTGGGATGCGCGAGCACGTGCGCCAGCTCGCCGTCGTTGGTCAGGATGAGCAGCCCCGACGTCTCGGCGTCGAGCCTCCCGACGTTGAACAGCCGCTCGGAGTAGCCGGAGACGAACCGCGACAGGTCGGGCCTCCCCTGCTCGTCGCGCATCGAGCTGACGACGCCGACCGGCTTGTTGAGCATCACATACCGGCGGCTCGGGTCGAGCTGCACCGCGGTCCCGTCGACGGCGACCTTGTCGACGGCCGGGTCGACGCGGGTGCCGAGCTCGGTGACGGTCGTGCCGTTGACGGTGACGCGCCCCTCCACGATCAGCTGCTCGGAGACCCGGCGGGAGGCGACGCCCGCGGCTGCCATGACCTTCTGAAGGCGCTCGCCCTCGTTCTGCGCGCCGTTCTCAGCGGACATCGTCGAACCCCTCCGCTCCGTCGGCGAGCAGCGGCGAGATCTTCGGCAGCTCGTCGATCGAGTTGATGCCCAGCTGGCTGAGCAGCAGGTCGGTCGTCCCGTAGTTGATCGCGCCCGTCTCGCTGTCGGTGAAGAGCTCGGTGATCAGGCCGCGGCCGAGCAGCGTTCGCACCACCGAGTCCACGTTGACGGCCCGGATGGAGGCGATGGCGCCGCGGCTGATGGGCTGCTTGTACGCGATCACCGCGAGCGTCTCCAGCGCCGCCTGCGACAGCTTGGTCGGGTTCTGCTGCAGGACGTAGCCGGACACCACGGCGTCGAACTCGTCGCGCACGTAGATGCGCCAGCCTCCTCCGACCTCCCGCAGCTCGAAGCCGCGCCGCACGCCGCCCTCGGTCTCGCCGTCGTAGTCGGCGACCAGCGCCGCGACGGCCTGCCGCACGCGTTTCACCGGCGCTCCGACCGCGGTGGCCAGCGTGACCACGCTCATCGGCTCGTCGGCGACCATCAGGATGGCCTCCAGCGCCCGCTCGATGCGCGCGTCGTCGACGGGGGCCGGCACCTCGGTGGTGTCCGTCGCCTCGCTCCCGCCGATCGCGTCGGCGACGTCGGTCGTCTCGACCGCTTCCTCAACCGTCATAGTCCGCTCCCAGGTTCGACAGGTTCTCCTCCGACCAGTGCTCTGCCGTCCAGCGGAGCGTCAGCTCGCCGAGCGGCTCCAGCTGCTCGAACGCGATCGCCGCGTGCCGGTACAGCTCCAGCACGGCCAGGAACCGCGCGATGATCACGCCCTTCTGCTCCGCGCCTGCCACCAGCTGACGGAACGACAGCGGCTCGCCGCGGCGCAGCATCCCGACGACGACGGCGGCCTGCTCGCGGATGCTGACCAGCGGCGCGTGGAGGTGGTCGAGCCCGACGACGGGGATCTCGCGCGGGGTGAGGGCGAGCGTGGCGAGCGCGGCGAAGTCCTCCGCCGTGAGCGTCCAGACCAGCTCGGGCGTGCGCTGCCGGAACTTGTCCTCCAGCCGCACCGCACGCGGGTGGCGGGCGCCCTCCGCCTCCAGCCGCCCGGCGAACCAGGCCGACGCCTCCTTGAAGGCGCGGTACTGCAGCAGCCGCGCGAAGAGGAGGTCGCGGGCCTCGAGCAGCGCCACATCCTCCGCGTCGACCAGCTCGCCCTGCGGGAGCAGCCCGGCGACCTTGAGGTCGAGGAGGGTGGCGGCGACGAGCAGGAACTCGCTCGCCTCGTCGAGGCTCTCCTCGGTGTCGAGCTGCCGCAGGTAGGCGATGAACTCATCGGTGACCGTGCTGAGCGCGATCTCGGTGATGTCGAGCTCGCGCTTGCCGATCAGGGTCAGCAGCAGGTCGAACGGCCCTTCGAACTCGCCGAGCGAGACGCGGAAGCCGGTCTGCGCGGCCTCGTCGCCCTGCGCCGGCGCGGCCGCCTCCGTCGGCTCGGACGTGCTAGGCGACGGCGCCACGCGAGATCAGTTCCCTCGCCAGCTGCCGGTAGGCCTCCGCCGCGGGGTGCTCCGGCGCGAACTGCGTGATCGGGGTCGCGGCGACCGAGGCGTCCGGGAACTTCACCGTGCGCGAGATCACGGTCTCGAGCACGCGGTCGCCGAAGGCGTCGACCACGCGCTCCAGCACCTCGCGCGAGTGCAGCGTGCGCGAGTCGTACATGGTCGCGAGGATGCCGTCGAGCTCGATCGCCGGGTTGAGCCGCTCGCGCACCTTCTCGATGGTCTCGAGCAGCAGCGCGACGCCGCGGAGCGCGAAGTACTCGCACTCCAGCGGGATCAGGGCGCCGTGGCTCGCGGTCAGGGCGTTCACGGTCAGGATGCCCAGCGACGGCTGGCAGTCGATGAGGATGACGTCGTAGTCGCCGCTCACCTTGCGCAGCACGCCGGCGAGGATCTGCTCGCGGGCGACCTCGTTGACGAGGTGCACCTCCGCCGCCGACAGGTCGATGTTGGCCGGGATGATGTCGAGGCCGGGCACGTTCGTGTGCTGGATGGCCTCGTGGATGTCGGCGTTGCGGTTCAGCAGCAGGTCGTAGATCGTCGTGACGTCGTGCGTCTGCGCACCGAGACCGGCGGAGAGCGCGCCCTGCGGGTCGAAGTCGACGGCGAGCACCTTGCGGCCGTACTCCGCGAGCGAGGCGCCGAGGTTGATGGAGGTCGTGGTCTTGCCGACCCCGCCCTTCTGGTTGGTCAGCGCGATGATCTTGGCCGGGCCGTGCTGGGCGAGCGCAGGAGGCTGCGGGAACGAGCGCAGCGGCCGCCCGGTGGGTCCGAGCCGCGCCGGCACGGACGCCTCGTCCATGCCCGGAAGCTCGGTCCTGACCTCGTCGTTGCGCGTCACCGGGGTGTTCCTCGTCCCTCTCTTAGGCGGCCTGTTTCAAGGGGACAGTCTAACGGCCGTGCCCCTCGCCCGCGGGCCGTGCCGGCGGCGGTTCGTGAGCCGGGCTCATCGGGCCCGCGGGTGCGCCGTCGTGTACACGTCGCGGAGCGTGTCCGCGGTGACGAGGGTGTAGATCTGCGTCGTCGCGACGGAGGAGTGGCCGAGCAGCTCCTGCACCACCCGCACATCGGCGCCGCCCGCGAGCAGGTGCGTGGCGAACGAGTGGCGGAGCGTGTGCGGCGACACCTCCACCCCGAGCTGCGCCTTGTCGGCGGCGGCGCGGATGATCAGCCAGACGTTCTGCCGCGACAGCCGCGCGCCGCGCATCCCGAGGAAGAGGGCGGGGGTCGAGCGCCCCTTCGCCGAGAGGAGGGGCCGGGCGCGCACGAGATACGCGTCCACCGCCGTCCGCGCGTAGCTGCCGAGCGGCACGATCCGCTGCTTGCTGCCCTTGCCCGTCAGCCGGACCACGTCGGTGTCGACCACGTCGTCCACGTTGAGGCCGACCGCCTCGCTCACGCGGGCGCCGGTCGCGTACATGAGCTCCAGCAGCGCCTTGTCGCGGAGGTCGGCCACCTCGTCGCCGTCGGTCGCGGCGAGCAGAGCGCCCACCTGCTCCACCGAGATGGCCTTCGGGAGGCGCGACGCGAGCTTCGGGGGCCGCACCTCGCTCGCCACATCCCGCTGCAGGCGGCCCTCCTCGAGGAGGAACCGGTGGAGGCCGCGCACGGTCGACAGCACGCGGGCGAGCGAGGACGCGGTGAGCGGCGCCTCGGGCCGCGAGCCGAGATGCAGCGCGAAGTCCGAGATCAGCGGGGCCGACACCTCCCCCACCTCCGTCACGCCCTGCTCGGCCAGCCAGCCGGCGTACAGCGCGAGGTCGCGGCGGTACGCGGCGACGGTGTTCGCGGACAGGCCGCGCTCGATCGTCACGTGCCGCAGGTAGGCGTCGACGTCCGCCGCGACGGTCACGGCGTCACTCCGCGGCGGTGCCGCCGCCGGTCGCCGCTGCGCTCCCGCCCGATCCGCCGCCCTGCTGCACGAGCCGCTCCAGCTTCGGGTGGCTCGGCCACGGCTCGTCGGCCGCGCCGAGCGTGCTCCAGCCCTTCTCGCGGGAGGCGCGAGCGGCGAGCAGCGCGATCAGCAGCGGGGCGTTGTGGAGGCCGCGCTCCAGCGCCGCGTCGGCGGCCTCGTCGAGCGGCACCCAGCGCAGCTCGATGTCCGCCTCCTCCGCCTCGCGGGCGAACGCCGAGCCGGTCGGCTTCACGCCGCGGGCCAGGTAGATGCGGATGACCTCGTCGTTCCCGCCCGGGCTCGAGAACACGTCCGCGAGCACGTTCCAGGTCTCGGCGGTGAGGTCGGCCTCCTCGCCCAGCTCGCGCTTGGCCGCCTCCAGCGGGTCCTCGCCGGACTGGTCGAGCAGGCCGGCCGGGATCTCCCAGTCGCGGTGGCGCACCGGGTGCCGGTACTGCTTGATCAGCAGCACCCGCTCGTCGTCGTCGAGCACCAGGACGCCGACGGCGCCGGTGTGGTCGACGTACTCGCGCGTGATGACGTCGCCGTTGTACCGGAAGTCGTCACGACGGACATCCCAGATCTTGCCCTCGAAGACGACCTCGGACGAGACGATCTCGGGCCGGAACGGCTCGTCGCTCAGGGCGGGTCGCGGACTCTGCGCCGGTCGAAGACTCTGCGCCGGTCGCGGGTCCTGGGCCGGCATCACGCCTCCGCCGGCACGTCGAAGAGGAGGCTGGACTGCTGGCGCTGCAGCGCGGCGCCCACGAGGCCCGCGAACAGCGGGTGCGCGCGGTTGGGCCGCGACCGCAGCTCGGGGTGCGCCTGCGTACCGACGTAGAACGGGTGCACGTCGCGCGGCAGCTCCACGTACTCGACCAGGTGCCCGTCCGGGGAGGTGCCGGAGAACCAGAGGCCGGCGTCGGCGATCTGCTCGCGGTAGTTGTTGTTCACCTCGTAGCGGTGGCGGTGGCGCTCGCTGGCCTCGGAGGCGCCGTAGAGCTCGGAGACGATCGAGCCCTCCGCGAGAGCGGCCGGGTAGAGCCCGAGGCGCATCGTGCCGCCGAGGTCGCCGCCGGCGATGATCTCCACCTGCTCGGCCATCGTCGCGATCACCGGGAACTCGGTGTCGGGGTCGAATTCCGACGAGGAGGCGCCGGCCAGTCCGGCCTCGTTGCGGGCGTACTCGATGACCATGCACTGCAGGCCGAGGCACAGGCCGAGCGCCGGGATGCCGTTCTCACGGGCGAAGCGCAGCGCGCCGAGCTTGCCCTCGATGCCGCGCACGCCGAAGCCGCCCGGCACGCAGATCGCGTCGACGTCGCCGAGCTGCGCGGCGGCGCCCTCGGGCGTCTGCGCCTCGTCCGACGCGATCCACTTGAGCTTCACCTTGGTCTGGTGCGCGAAGCCGCCGGCCCGCAGCGCCTCGGTCACCGAGAGGTACGCATCCGGGAGGTCGATGTACTTGCCGACCAGGCCGATGGTGACCTCATGCTTGGGGTCGTGCACGGCCTCCAGGAGGCGCGCCCAGCCGTTCCAGTCGACGTCGCCGGCCTTGTCGAGCCCGAGCTGGTCGATGATGTACGCGTCGAGGCCCTGGTCGTGCAGCATGGTCGGGATGTCGTAGATGCTCGGCACGTCGACCGCGTTGACCACGGCCTGCTCGTCCACGTCGCACATGAGCGCGATCTTGCGCTTGTTGCCGTCGGAGACCGGGCGGTCGCTGCGGAGCACGAGCGCGTCCGGCTGGATGCCGATGGAGCGGAGGGCGGCCACAGAGTGCTGCGTCGGCTTGGTCTTCTGCTCGCCGGAGGCGTTCATGAACGGCACCAGCGAGACGTGCACGAAGAAGCAGTTCTTGCGGCCCAGCTCGTGGCGCACCTGGCGCGCCGACTCGATGAACGGCTGCGACTCGATGTCGCCGACCGTGCCGCCGATCTCGGTGATGATCACGTCCGGCGCCGGCTCGCCGTCCGGGCCCGGCTGAGCCTGGAGGCGCATGCGGCGCTTGATCTCGTCCGTGATGTGCGGGATGACCTGCACGGTGTCGCCGAGGTACTCGCCGCGGCGCTCCTTCGCGATGACGTTGGAGTAGATCTGACCGGTGGTCACGTTGGCGGACTGGCCGAGGTTGATGTCGAGGAACCGCTCGTAGTGCCCGATGTCGAGGTCGGTCTCGGCGCCGTCGTCGGTCACGAAGACCTCGCCGTGCTGGAACGGGTTCATCGTGCCGGGGTCCACGTTGAGATAGGGGTCGAGCTTCTGCATGACGACCCGCAGTCCGCGGGCGGTGAGAAGGTTGCCGAGAGAGGCGGCCGTGAGACCCTTCCCCAACGAAGAAACGACACCACCTGTCACGAAGATGTGCTTGGTAATGCCGTTCGCTGTGTTTTTGCCGCTGTTTGGGCCCGCGTCTGAATAATCCACCACGGGCTTATAGCTTATCACCGAGACCGCCCCGTCCCGACCGCGACGGGCGCGCGTCGTTCGCGATCCGCACTCAGGAGGCGACGGCCAGCTCCACGAGCTCGCGGGCGTGAGCGAGTCCGCTCTCGGAGTCGGGCAGGCCGGAGAGCAGCCTGGCCATCTCGGCGATGCGCTCCTCCCCCTCCAGGCGGCGGACGCTCGAGGCGGTGACCGCGCCGTCGTTGCCCTTCACGACCGTGAGGTGGTTGCTGGCGAAGGCGGCGACCTGGGCGAGGTGCGTGACGACGATGACCTGCGCGGACTCGGCGAGGCGCGCGAGCCGGCGGCCGATCTCGATGGCGGAGGCGCCGCCGACGCCCGCGTCGACCTCGTCGAAGATGAAGGTGGGCACCGGGTCGCTGCCGGCGATGACGACCTCCAGCGCGAGCATCACGCGCGAGAGCTCGCCACCGGAGGCGCCCTTGCCGAGCGGGCGCGGCTCGGCCCCGGGGTGCGGTTGCAGCAGGATCGCGACCTGGTCGCGGCCGGAGGCGGAGTACTCGTCGCGCTCGGTCACCTCGACCACCACGCGGGCGTCGGGCATGGCGAGCGCGCTCAGCTCGTCGGAGACGGCGGCACCGAGCCGGGCGGCGGCCTCCCGGCGGCTCGCGCTGAGGCCCGCTGCGAGCTCGGCGACGAGCGCAGCGTCGGCCTCGACCTCGCGGGTGAGCTCCTCGATGCGGTCGGCGTCGCCGTCGAGCTCCAGGAGGCGGAGGCTGCCGGTCTCGAGCGTGTTGATCACGTCGTCGAGGGTCGGGCCGTACTTGCGCACCAGCCCGGCGAGGTCGGCGCGCCGCTCCTGCACGATCTCGAGCTCGCGGGCGCCGTCGGTGTCGAGGGTCGCGAGGTAGCTGGAGAGCTGGAGGGCGACATCCGACACCAGGTAGCTCGCGTTGGCGACCGACTCGGCGAGCGGGGTGAGCGCCGCGTCGTGGGGCGCCATCCGCTCCAGCTGACGGCGGGCGTTGTCGAGCAGGGCGAGCGCGTCGGCGGCCTCGGACTCCTCGGCGGAGAGCAGCTCCCTGGCGCCGGCGGCGGCGACCCGCAGCTCTTCGAGGTTGGTGAGGCGCTCGGCGCGCTCGGCCAGCTCGTCGTCTTCGCCGGGCTGCGGCGCGACGGCCTCGATCTCGGCCATCGCCAGGCGGAGGTCCTCGGCCTCGCGGGCGCGGCGGTCCTGGTCGGCGATGAGCTCGTCGAGCTCGGTGCGGTTGTCGCGCCAGCGGTGGTAGACGCTCGCGTAGGTCTCGAGCGCCTCCGCGAACACCGGTCCGGCGAAGCGGTCGAGCGTCTCGCGCTGCGCGACCGCCGAGCGCAGCCGCAGCTGGTCGGACTGGCCGTGCACCACGACGAGCTGCTCGCCGAGCTCGGTGAGCACGCTGACCGGGGCGCTGCGTCCGCCGACGACGGCGCGCGAGCGGCCCTCCGCGGACACCGAGCGGCTGAGCACCAGCTCGGCGGCGCCGTCCGTCAGCTCGTCGACGTCTCCGCCGGCGTCGCGCACCCGCTCGACGACGTCGCCGTCGCCGCGGACCCGCCAGCGGCCCTCGACCCACGCCTGCGGGCTCCCGGCCCGCACGGCGCCGGTGTCGGCGCGCTCGCCGAGCAGCAGGCCGAGCGCGGACACCACCATCGTCTTGCCGGCGCCGGTCTCGCCGGTGATCGCCGTGAAGCCCGGCCCGAGCGGGAGGGAGGCGTCGGCGATGACGCCCAGATCCTTAATCGAGATCTCCTCGATGCCGCCACGCACGCCCGTCACGACCCCGCCGGCCCCCTCCATCCCGTCACGGGAAGATCGAACTTGTGCACGAGCCGGTCGGTGAACGGGCCGGGGTGCAGGCGCGCGAGCCGCACGGGGATGGGCGAGCGCCGCACGACGACGCGGGCGCCGCGCGGCAGGTCGAAGGCACGCCGGCCGTCGCACCAGAGGATGCCGGCGCCGCCGGCGCGGGCGAGCAGCTCGACCGCGAGCGACGACTCGGCGTCGACCACGAGCGGGCGCGAGAACAGGGCGTGCGCGCTGAGCGGCACGAGCAGCAGGGCGGCGACGCCCGGCCAGACGACCGGTCCGCCTGCCGAGAAGGAGTATGCGGTGGAGCCGGTGGGCGTCGACATGACGACGCCGTCGCAGCCGAAGCTCGACATGGGCCGGCCGTCGACCTCGATGACGACCTCGAGCATGCGCTCGCGGCTCGCCTTCTCGACCGTGGCCTCGTTGAGCGCCCAGCTCTCGTAGACGACCTCTTTGCCGACCTTGACCCTGGCCGAGAGCGTCATGCGCTCCTCGACCTCGTAGTCCTTGGCGAGGCCGCGCGCGACCGCGATCTCGAGGTCGTCGCGCTCGCTCTCGGCGAGGAAGCCGACGTGCCCGAGGTTGACGCCCAGCAGCGGCGCCGAGCAGCCGCGCACGAGCTCGGCCGCCCGCAGGATGGTGCCGTCACCGCCGAGCACGATGACGAGTTCCAGCTCTTGCGCCCGCACCTCGTCGCCGAGCACCGCCACCTCGCCGAGCGAGGAGTCCGCCGCGAGCAGGTCGCGTCGCTCGTCGGCGCTCAGCACCGGGACCACGCCCGCCGCGAGCAGCTGCCGGCACACCAGCACGCCGGCCTCGAGGGAGTCCTGGCGACCCGTGTGCGCGACGACGAGGATGTACCGCGCCGCTGCACCGTTTGCCGCCACTGGTCCCTCCCTCACTGGTCGTCCCTCCATTCTGTCTGGTTTCGGGCCGGGCATGTGCCGCAGGGCCGCGAATGTGGAGAACGTTCACCGGGCTCACGGCTGGGGACGGCCTCCACCCGCCGGTCAGCGCGCGATGCGCTCGACCTCGTCGCGCAGCGCCGACGGGTCCGGTGCTCCCGCCCGCAGGTGGGCGAGGTACTCGCGGTTGCCGTGGCCGCCGGCGATCGGCGACGGGATGATGCCCGCCGTGCCGAGGCCCGCGTCGTGCGCCGCCCACAGCACGTCGGTGACCGCGTCGAGCCGCAGCCCGGCCTCCCGCACGATGCCCTCGCGCACGCCCTGCCGCCCGACCTCGAACTGCGGCTTGATCAGCACGACCAGATCGGCGCCGGGCGCGGCGACCGCGACGAGCGCCGGGATGACCTGCGTGAGCGAGATGAACGAGAGATCGGCGACGACCAGGCCGGGCGCCTCCACGCCTCCCGTCAGCTCCGCGTAGTCGGCGGCCGTGAGCGAGCGGACGTTTACGCCCTCGAACGAGCGGAGGCGCTCCTCCCCCGCCAGCGCGGGCGCCAGCTGGCCGTGCCCCACGTCGACCGCGACGACGAGGGCGGCGCCGCGCTCCAGCAGCACCTGGCTGAACCCGCCCGTCGAGGCTCCGGCGTCGAGCGCCACACGGCCGTCGACGGGCACGGCGAACGCGTCGAGCGCGGCGATGAGCTTGTGCGCGCCGCGGCTGACATAGTGGTCGGCGCCCGCCACCGCGACGACCTGCTCCGGGCGGACCTTGGCGGAGGCGCGCAGCTCGGGGCGTCCGTCGACCGTGACCAGGCCCTCGGCGATCACCGTGGCGGCGTGGCTGCGCGACCGGGCGAGACCGCGGGCGGCCAGAGCGACGTCGAGCCGCTCAGCCTGCGGCATGCGCGTCGCCGCCCTCCAGCTCGCGCCGCATCTGCTCGTGCAGCTGCGCGTACGCGTCGGCGCGGTCGGCGAGCGGCTGCTGCTCGATCACGTCGAGCCGCGCCAGCAGGGAGCCTTCGGCGTCAGCGGTCTGATCGGACATGCCGTCAACGCTACACGGCGGTCGGCGGGGTGAGGGGCTGACGCGCTCCGACAGCCGCCGCCCGGCGCTGCCGCAACGCGCGCAACGCGGCCGCGAGCTGGTACGCCAGCACCACGGCCTCCGCGGCGAGCTGTCCGCCGAGGGCCCCGACGCCTCCCCCGGTCGCGCTGCCGACCACGATGAGCGGGATGCCGACCAGCGCCCCGGCCGCGGCCGACCTGGCAACGGCCTCCATCCGGCCGAGCGCCACCAGCAGCACGAAGCCGCTCGCCATGCTCGTGCAGATCACGGCGATCGACAGCCCGCCGAGCAGGGCGGCGAGTGGCGGGACGGCGACGGTCCCCGAGAAGACCAGCCGGGCCGCCAGCGGGCTCCCGAGCGCGAAGGCCGCTCCCGCGAGGCCGCCGCCGACCGCGGCCAGACGGACCGCGCGCACCGCCCGGTCGACGCGCTGCGCCGGGTCGACGACGCGGCCGACCCATCCCTTCAGGAGGCTGTTGGGCGCCGCCATGACCTGCTGCGTCATGCGCAGCAGACGGTCCACCGACGCGTACAGCAGCGTGGAGTGCGGCGAGCCGAGGGTCGCGACGGTCACGCCGAGGGAGATGTAGAGGCTCGAGAAGACGTTGGTCGAGAGCGCGGCGAGCTGGAACCGGAGCACCCGCAGGCAGCGCCGCAGCGAGGTCCGGGCGAGGTCCGCCGGCCGCACGCCGAGCACCGCCGCGCCGGCGACCGGGGCGGAGAGGGCCGCCAGCAGCAACGCCACGGGGTACACGAGGAGCGGGCCGCCGGCCGCGATCACCACCGCGGAGGCGGCGACGAGGAGGGCGCGCGGCAGCACCTCCGTCAGGAGGAACAGCCGCGGCCGCATCGTGCCGATGAAGACCCAGCCGCCGGCGAACATGGCGATGCCGGCCGCGCACGCAACGAGGGCGGCCTCCGGCTCGTGCGCGGGAGCGAGCAGTGCTGCGATCAGGGCCGCGGCTCCGATCGCGGGCACGCCCACCATGCCCTTCGTCACCAGCGAGAGGGCGAACAGCCGCGCACGGTTGCGAGCCGCCTGCCGCGCGACGCGCTGCGTGCCGGACATCCCCCAGCCCAGCTCGGCCACGACGCCGGCCGTGGCACCGAGCGACTGCCCGAGCGCGATGGCCGCCCACGCCGCCTCCCCGTGCGTCGCCGTGATCGCGGGCAGCGCCAGCAGGGGCGACACGGCCGCGAGCAGCGGCACCGCGAGGTACCCGGCCAGCACGGCGAGCGCGCGGCGCAGCCTCGGCAGGCGACGGGGTGCGGGAGGGAGGGAGGACACGGCGATCCGTTCGGGCGGCGGGGCACGACGGACCCAGCCGTCGCACATGAGAGGTCAAGTATAGTGCGTATTGCATTTCAGTCATGACTCCTCCACTTCCTCTCCCCTCCGCCTCCGTCGTCCTCTGCATCCGCGACGGACGCGACGCGGTGCCCGCCCTGGCTGCACGCGTCGCCGCCGTGGCCGCGCAGCGCGGGGTCGACGTCGTCGTCGTCGACGACGGCTCGGCGGACGGCACCGGCGACGCGCTCGCCCGTCTGCTCCCCCGGCGCGTCGACGTGACCCTGGTGCGCCATGCCGACCCCGCCGGGGTGGCGGCCCGCCGCAACGAGGCCCTCGCCTGGGCGCGCGGCGACTACGTCTGGTTCGTCGACCACGACGACGACTGGACGGTCGGCGACCTCACCGCCCTGCGCCGGGCCGCGGCGGGAGCGGACGTGGTCGTCGCCGGCGCCGACTATCGCTGGGGACCGGGAGCCAGCGACCGCCGCCGGATCGACGGCGCACCGGTCGACCGGCCCACCGACGTCGACGGGCCGCGTGCCGCCGCCCTGCTCGTCGAGGGCGCCTTCCACGGCTTCCTCTGGTCGAAGCTGATCCGCCGGGAGGTGCTCGGCGCCGCCCCCTTCCCCGCCCTGCCCGCGCAGAGCGACATCGTCGGCGTCGCGGCCGCACTCGCTGCCGCCGAGACGGTGCGCCTCCTCCCGGACACCGTCTACACCTACGTACGCAGCCCCGGCTCGATCACCCGCCGCCGCACGCCGGACGTCGGCGCCCTGGAGCGTGCGCACGACCTCGTGCTCGCCACCGCCGGAAAGCACGCGAGCGCGGCAGGGCGCGACGTCTTCACGGCCCGGTTCCTGTGCCTGGCGGCGGTGAAGACCGCGGTGCGCTGGGAGGCCGGGCGCCCGGCGGTGCGCGAGGCGCTCGCGGTCGCGCGTCGCCGGGCGCGCGAGGTGCGCCTCGGCCGCCTCCTGCGCCGCTCCCCGCTGCTCGGCGCCGCCGTGCTCCTGCTGCGGACCTGCCCTCCCCTCCTGCCCCTCGCACTGCGCGCGGGACTCCGCGGGCTCGACCTCCTCCGCGCCGCCCGCCGCTCATGAACACCGCCTCGAACGGATCCGCCATGACCTCCCTCGCCATCACCGTCCTCGTCTCGGCCCGCAACGCCGAGCGGACCGTCGCGCTCGCCATGCGCAGCGTGCTCAGCGCGCTGCCCGCCGACGGCCGCGTGATCGTGCGCTCCGACGGCTCCACCGACGGGACGCTCGCGGCCGTCCGCGCGGTCGACGACCCGCGCGTGCGGCTGCTCGCGGACGACCGCTGGCTCGGGACAGCGGCCTCCGGCAACGTCCTGCTCGACCAGGTGGAGACGCCGCTCGTCTCGCGGATGGACGCCGACGACATCAGCCTGCCCGGCCGGTTCGGCGCCCAGGTGCGCCGCATCCGCGCCGGCATCGACTTCAGCTTCACGACGGGCGTGCAGTGGTGGGAGGGCACGGCGCGGGTCAGACCACAGCTGCCGCATCCGGTCTCCACGGCGACGGCGCCCCTCATGCTGCTGCTCACGAACCCGTTCATGCACCCGACGATGGTCGCCCGCACGCGGGCGATGCGCGCGCTCGGCGGCTACCGCACGGTCGCGAGCGAGGACTTCGACCTGTACCTGCGCGCGGCGGCGGCCGGCTACCAGCTCGAGCGGCTGCGCATCCCGCGGCTCGTCTACCGCCGCACGGCCGTCCAGACCACCGCTCAGCCGGGCTGGTGGGAGGCGCGCTCGGCCGACTCCCGGGTGGAGGAGATCTTCGGCGTGGTCGGCTGGCAGGCGCTCGGCTTCGTGCCGCGGTGGTTCGCGTGGCGGCGCGACGGCTTCCCGCTCGGGCAGGCGCCCGCCGGCGTGCTGGAGGACATCGAGCGCTTCCGCGACCACGCGCTGCGGCTGGCGCCCGACGAGCGCCGGCCGCTGATCGACCGGCTGCGCCGCATGGAGCTGCGGGCGCGCGGCATCGAGGCACGCGCATGAGCGGCGGTCCGCGCCCGCCGGCGAGGCCGGTGGCCGTGCAGCTGCGGGTGCACGACATCGGCTACCCGCGCAACGCCCGGCTCCGCGAGCACCTGCGCCGGCACGGGATGGAGGTGCGCGTCTCGCCCCGGGCGCAGCGCGGTCCGAAGCCGCTGCGCCTCCTGGTCGATCTGGTCGCGATGCTCAGGGACACCCGCGGCGCGCGCATCGCCGTGCTCTCGGAGTTCTCGCTCCCGTCGGCGCCGGCGGCCCGGCTGATCGCGCGGCTGCGCGACATCCCGCTGGTCGTCGACGGCTTCGTCGGCAAGCACGAGACCGCCATCGAGGACTGGGGCTACGCGTCGCGCCGCTCGCTGCGCGCGCTGCTGCTCCGGGTGGTGGACCGGGCCGCCATCCGCGCGGCCGACCTCTACCTCATCGACACGGAGGCGAGGGCCGAAGCCCTGCGCCGGCGTCACGGGCGCCGCACGCCGGTGATCGCGCTGCCGGTCGGCGCCCCGCGCTGGATCGCGCCCCGGCCGCCGCGCGGAACCGACGGGACGCTGCGGGTGCTGTACTCCGGCGGCAACATCCCGCTGCACGGCCTTCCCCTCGCGCTGGCGGCGGTGGCCGCCGCCGACCCGCGCGTCCGGCTCGACCTCGTGCTCTCCGGGCCCCGGGAGGCGGTGCAGGCCCGCATCGACGCCCTCGGCATCGCGGACCGCTGCACCCTCCACCCGCCCGTCAGCCACCGCGAGCTGGTCGAGCGGATGCACGACGCCGACGTGGTGCTCGGCATCTTCGGCGACTCGCCCAAGGCCCGCGGCGTGGTCGCGAACAAGGTGTGGCAGGGCCTCGCCGCCGGTCGCCCGGTGGTGACGCTGCGGACTCCGGCGACGGAGGAGCTGCTCCCGCACGCGGGCGGGCTGCTGATGCTCGTCGACTCGGTCGCGGGGCTGACGCGCGCGCTCGACGACCTGCGTGCCCGCGCGACGTTTCCAGGCGATCCGCGGGTCGCCGAGCGACTGGAGGCGTTCGTGCGCGAGCGCTACGGCGCCTTCGACGCGTGGCTGGCCGAGCGGGTGGGGTGAGTCCCTCCCGCTCGGCCCGTCTGCCGCTCCCTGTGCGGGCTCGGCCTACTCCACGAACACGCCGGCGAGCGTCTTCTTGCCGCGCCGGAGCACGACCATCCCGCCCGGCAGCACCTGGTCGCCGATCGGCGTCTCGGCGTCCTCCGCCTTCGCGTTGTTGACGTAGACGCCGCCCTGCTGCACGGCGCGCCGCGCCTCCCCGAGGCTCTTGGTCAGCTCGGTGTCGACCAGCGCCTGGGCGATGGTCGTGGCCGGGGCCGTCGTGGTGTTCGGCAGCTCGCGCAGCGCGGACTCCAGGGTTGCGCGGTCCTGCCCGGCCAGGTCGCCCTGGCCGAACAGCGCCTGCGACGCGGAGATCGCGGCCTCGGTCGCCGCGGGGCCGTGGACCAGCGTGGTGACCTCGCGGGCGAGCCGCAGCTGGGCCTCCCGCTTGTACGGCTCCTCGGCGACCTTGCGCTCGTACTCGACGATCTCGTCGCGGGTGAGGAAGGTGAAGACCTTGAGCCGCGCGATCACGTCGGCGTCGTCGGCGTTGACCCAGAACTGGTAGAAGGCGTACGGGCTGGTCAGCGCCGCGTCGAGCCAGACGGCGTTGCCCTCGCTCTTGCCGAACTTGGTGCCGTCGCTGTTGGTGATCAGCGGCGTGCCGATGGCGTGGACGTGCACGCCCTCCACCTTGCGGATGAGCTCGGTCCCGCTGGTGAGGTTGCCCCACTGGTCGCTGCCGCCGGTCTGCAGCACGCAGCCGTACTGGCGGTACAGCTCGAGGTAGTCCATCCCCTGCAGGATCTGGTAGCTGAACTCGGTGTACGAGATGCCCTCGTCGGAGTTGAGGCGCGCGGCCACCGCATCCTTCTTGAGCATCGTGCCGACCCGGAAGTGCTTGCCGATCTCGCGGAGGAAGTCGATCGCCGACATCGGCGCGGTCCAGTCGAGGTTGTTGACCAGGCGCGCGGCGTTCTCGCCCTCGAAGCTGAGGTACTGCGAGACCTGGCCCTGCAGCGAGCGCACCCACTCGGCGACCGTCTCGCGCGTGTTGAGCGTGCGCTCGGCGGTCGGCCGGGGGTCGCCGATCAGGCCCGTGGAGCCGCCGACGAGCCCGAGCGGCTTGTGGCCGGCGAGCTGGAGGCGGCGCATCGTGAGCAGCTGCACCAGGTTGCCGAGGTGGAGGCTGGGCGCGGTCGGGTCGAAGCCGCAGTAATAGGTGACCGGCTCCCCCGCGAGCAGCTCTTTGAGCGCCGACTCGTCGGTCGAGACGTGGACGAGACCGCGCCAGCGGAGCTCGTCCCACACGTCGTCGAACGTCGGGTCGTTGGCCTGGACGTCGAGGATGGAGGTGTCGGACATCCCCACAGATTATCAGCGGCGTTCCGCCCTCCCCGGGCAGCCGGTCAGGTCCGCAGCCCTGATCAGCCTTCCATCAGGCTTGCAGACCTGATATCATCGGCATCAGGCCAGCAGCCCTGATGGGAGGGACCATGTTCGTCATCACCGCCGACCAGATCGGCAGCCGCTCGGGGCCCGACCTCGCCGGCTCGGCACTGGAGCGATTGCAGGGGCGGTTCGGCGAGCGCCTCAGCCTCCCCGTCGACCGCAACGCCGGCGACGAGGTCCAGGCGCTGACGGGCGACGCCGCCACCGCACTCGAGCTGGTGCTCGCTCTCACCCGGACGCGGGAGTGGAGCGTCGGACTGGGGCTCGGCGCGGTCCGCACCCCGCTGCCGGAGCAGACCAGGGAGGCCAGCGGCGACGCTTTCGTCGCCGCACGGGCCGCGGTCACGCGCGCGAAGCGGACGCCGACGCGGCTGGCGGTGGAGGCGGTGGCCGACCCGCAGCGCGCGGAGGACATGGAGGCCGTGCTGGGCCTCCTGCTCACCGTGCGCGATGCGCGGTCGGACGCGGGCTGGGAGCTGTACGACCTGGTCGCCTCCGGCCTCACCCAGGCGGAGGCGGGCGCCCGGCTCGGCATCACCCCGCAGTCGGCGAGCGACCGGGCGCGTGCGGCGGGACTCCGTGTCGAGCTCGCCGCGCTGCCCGCGCTGGCTAGGCTGTTGGCCGACGCGGACGCGGCGCAGAGCCGGGCCGCGGCCGCACGAACGGAGGACGAATGACCGCGCTGCCCCCGGCCGCCTTCTGGAACGCCCTCCTGCCGCACGCGCTGTGGGCGGTGACGCTGCTGCTGGCCGTCGCCTCCCTGTGCTGCATGATCGCGACCCTGCGCCTGCCGCGCCGCCCCCTGGTCTACACCGCAGCGGGACTGCTCGCCCTCGCGATCGTCGTCGTCGCGCTGCCGCAGCAGGAGGCGCCCCTGGTCTTCCGGGTGCTCATCGGCATCGTGGCGCTCGCGCTCAGCGTGACGGGCGGCGGACCGGCGGCGCAGGTCGTGCTCGCGCTGGCCACGCGCACGGTCTCGGTCCCCGGCAACACCGGACTGTTCGTGCACGACCGCACCACCGGCGCCGAGGCGACGCGGGAGGTGCTGCGTGGCGGCGCCACGATCGGCGTCCTGGAGCGCTTCGCGACCACGGGCGCAATCATGGCCGGCTTCCCGGAGGCGCTCGGCGTGATCATCGCGATCAAGGGCGTCGGCCGCTTCACCGAGCTCGACGCGGCGGAGGCGCGGGAGCGGTTCATCATCGGAACGCTCGCCAGCATCGTGTGGGCGTGCGTGTGCGCCGGCCTGTTCCGCTTCGCCGTCTCCTGAGCGCGCCGCCGGACCCGGCTCAGTCGTGCGACTTGGGGTGGCGCTTGTAGGGCGACACCGTCGCGTCGCCCGGCAGCCAGAACCGCCAGGGGAACGCGGCACCGCCTCCCGCGCCCGAGACGCCCGTGCGCGGCCCGGTCTCGTACGCCGCCTGCTCGGTCGGCAGGAGCAGCTCGAACCGGCCGCCGAACAGGTCGGCGCCGTCGTCGGCGAGCGTGATCCCGGCCGCGACGACCAGGCGGGCGGGGCCGCGGCCGAGGTCGCGGTGCGGGATCGCGCGCCCTGTCCGGCCCGAGCGGCGCAGCAGCGCCAGCTCCTCCCCCTCGACGACCTCCGCCGCGCGCAGCAGCACCGCCGACGCCTCGCCCTCCGGTGAGCACACGATGTTCGCGCAGACGTGCATCCCGTAGGTGAAGTAGGCGTAGAGGTGCCCGGGCGGCCCGTACATCACGGCGTTGCGGCGGGTGCGCCCGCGGAAGGCGTGGGAGCCGGGGTCAGCGCCGTCGCCGATGTACGCCTCCACCTCGGTGATGCGCAGCCCGACCGTCCCGTCGTCGGTGGTGTGCCGCAGGACCGCGCCGAGCAGGCGCGGTGCGACCTCGATCGACGACGGGAGGAAGGCGTCGCGCTCCGGGGTGTGCAGCGTCACGTCGGCAGCGGGCCCGTCAGAAGATGCGTCCGCCGACGGCGACCGTGACGATGAGGCCGATCACGATGACGGCCACCGCGAGGCCGACGACGGCGGGGATGATCCACGGGTACTTCGGTGCACGGCGGTCGGGTCGGCTCATCAGACGAGGTCCCTTCTCGTGGCGGCGATCGCTCCGGTCACGGCACGCACCCGCTCCGTCAGCTGGGCGAGCTGCTCGGCCACCCGCTCGGGGGCGGTGCCGCCGACGCCGGAGCGGCTGGCGACGGAGCCCTCGACGGTCAGCACCGAGCGCACCTCCGGGGTCAGCAGGGGCGAGATCGCCGCGAGCTGCTCGTCGCTCACCTCGTGCAGCTCCAGCCCGTTCTCCTCCGCGACACGGACGAGGCTGCCGGTGAGCTCGTGCGCCACCCGGAACGGCACGTGCTGCTTGACCAGCCACTCGGCCACGTCGGTGGCGAGCGAGAAGCCCTGCGGCGCGAGCTCGGCCATCCGCTCGGTGTGGAAGCGCATGGTGGCGACCATCCCGGCGAAGGCGGGCAGCACCACTTCGAGCGTGGCGACCGAGTCGAACACCGGCTCCTTGTCCTCCTGCAGGTCGCGGTTGTACGCGAGCGGGAGGCCCTTCAGCGTGGTCAGGAGGCCGGTGAGGTTGCCGATGAGCCGGCCCGCCTTGCCGCGGGCGAGCTCGGCGATGTCGGGGTTCTTCTTCTGCGGCATGATCGACGAGCCGGTGGAGTAGGCGTCGTCGAGCGTGACGAAGCCGAACTCGCGCGTGTTCCAGAGGATGATCTCCTCCGCGAACCGCGAGACGTCGATGCCGATCTGCGCGGCGATGAAGGCGAACTCGGCGACCACATCGCGCGCGGCCGTGCCGTCGATCGAGTTCTCGGAGCTGTGCGCGAAGCCCAGCTCGCGGGCGACCAGTGCCGGGTCGAGGCCGAGGGTGGAGCCGGCCAGCGCACCGGCGCCGTACGGCGAGACGTTCGCGCGGCGGTCCCAGTCGGCGAGCCGCTCCAGGTCGCGCACGAGCGGCCAGCAGTGCGCGAGCAGGTGGTGCGCGAGCAGCACGGGCTGGGCGTGCTGGAGGTGCGTGCGGCCGGGGAGGATCGCGGCCGGGTGCGCGTCGGCCTGCGACGCGATGGCGTCGACCAGGGCGATGAGCCGCTCGGCGATGACGCCCGCATGGTCGCGGAGGTACAGCCGGATGAGGGTGGCGATCTGGTCGTTGCGGCTGCGGCCGGCGCGCAGCTTGCCGCCGAGGTCCGCGCCCGCCCGCTCGATCAGGCCGCGCTCCAGCGCGCCGTGGACGTCCTCGTCGGTCTCGGCGGCGGCGAAGGCGCCGGAGGCGACGTCCGCGTCGAGCCGGTCGAGGGCGGCCAGCATCCCGGTCAGCTCGTCGTCGGTGAGGTAGCCCGCGGCCGCGAGCGCCGTCGCGTGGGCGCGCGACCCCGCGATGTCGTAGGGCGCGAGCGCCCAGTCGAAGTGCGTCGACTTGCTGAGAGCGGCGAGCTCGGGCGACGGTCCCCCGGCGAAGCGCGCGCCCCAGAGCGATCCCTCGCCGGTCTTCCCGACGCCGGTCTCGTCGGCCTCGCCGGCCCCTGCACCGTTCGTCTCGTCGGTCATGCCGCCGCCTCCTCGTTCTTCTGCAGCAGCCAGGCGAGCAGCGCCTTCTGCGCGTGGAGGCGGTTCTCCGCCTCGTCCCAGACGACCGACTGCGGCCCGTCGAGCACGTCGGCGCTCACCTCGTAGCCGCGGTAGGCGGGGAGGCAGTGCAGGAAGACGGCCTCGGCGTCCGCGCGCGCCATGAGCGCCGCATCCACCCGGTAGTCGCCGAAGACCGCGATGCGCTCGGCCTTCTCGTCCTCCTTGCCCATCGACACCCAGGTGTCGGTGATCATCACGTCGGCTCCGTCCGCAGCCTCGCCCGCGTCCGTCGTGACGAGGACCGAGCCGCCCGTGCGCGCGGCGATGGCCTCGGCGTCGGCGACGACGGCGGGGTCGGGCTGGAAGCCGGCCGGGGCCGCGACGCGCACGTGCATGCCCGCGGTCGCGCCGCCGAGCAGGTACGAGTGCGCCATGTTGCTCGCGCCGTCGCCGAAGAAGCTCATCGTGAGCCCGGCCAGCCGGCCCTTGTGCTCCTGGATTGTCTGCAGGTCGGCGAGGATCTGGCAGGGGTGGAACTCGTCCGAGAGCGCGTTGACGACCGGGACGCGGGTGCCGGCGGCCATCTCCTCCAGACCCGACTGGGCGAAGGTGCGCCAGACGATCGCGGCGACCATGCGCTCCAGCACGCGTGCGGTGTCGGCCAGCGACTCCTTGCCGCCCAGCTGGCTCTCGCCGCTCTGGATGATCAGCGGCGAGCCACCGAGGTCGGCGATGCCGACCGCGAACGAGACGCGGGTGCGGGTCGAGGTCTTGTCGAAGATCACCGCCACGGTCTGCGGCCCGGCGAGGGGCGTGGCCGAGAAGCGGTCGCGCTTGAGCTCGGCCGCCAGCGCCAGCACCTCCGCCTGCTCGGCGGGGCTGAGGTCGTCGTCGCGGAGGAAGTGCCTGGTCATCGGTGTCTTTCGTGTATGTGGTGAAGGGTCACAGCGCGGCGAGCGCCCGGCCGAACTTCTCGCGGAACTCGGCCAGCTCGGCGTCGCCGACGATCAGCGGCGGCGCGAGGCGGATGCTCGACTCGTTGGGGGCGTTGATGATCAGTCCCTGCGCGAGTGCCGCCGAGGAGAGCCGGTGCGCCTCCCCGTCGGTGAGGCCGATGCCGATCAGCAGGCCGGCGCCGCGGACCTCGCCGATCAGCGGGTGGCCGAACGAGCGGATGATCGCGCGCAGCTCCTCGCCGCGCCGGGCCGCGTTGCCGACGAGGTCGGCCCGCTCGATCTCGCTCAGCACGGCGTTGCCCGCCGCGGTCGCGAGCGGGTTGCCGCCGAAGGTCGAGCCGTGCTGGCCCTGCGTGAACAGGTCGGAGGCCCGGCCGAAGGTCACCAGTGCGCCGATCGGCACGCCGCCGGCGATGCCCTTCGCGACCGTGACCGCGTCGGGGAGGATGTCGGCGTGCTGGTAGGCGAACCAGCGTCCGGTGCGCCCGACGCCGGTCTGGATCTCGTCGAGGATGAGCAGTGCGCCGTGCTGCTCGGTCAGCTCCCGCGCACGCTTCAGGAAGCCGGCCGGGAGCTCCAGCACACCCGCCTCGCCCTTGATCGGCTCGATGAACAGCGCGGCGACGCGGTCGTCGATCGCCGCCTCCAGCGCCTCGATGGTGGAGTCGATGTGCTCGACGCCGCCGGGGAGGGGCTCGAACGCCTCGCGCATCGGCGGCTTGCCGGTGAGCGCGAGCGAGCCCATCGTGCGGCCGTGGAACGCGTTGTGCAGGGCGAGCACGCGCGTGCGCCTGCCGCTGCGGCCACGGTTGAGCCTCGCCAGCTTGAACGCCGCCTCGTTCGCCTCGGCGCCGGAGTTGCCGAACAGCACGCGGCCCTGCTCCCCCGCCCCCGTGAGCGTGCGGAGGCGCTCGGCCAGCTCCAGCTGCGGCCGGGTCGAGAAGTAGTTGGAGACGTGCGCGAGCGCGCCGACCTGGCGGCTCACCGCCTCCACCAGCGCCGGGTGGGCGTGCCCGAGCGAGTTGACGGCGATCCCGGCGAGGAAGTCGAGGTACTCGTTGCCGTCGACGTCCCACACCCGGCAGCCCTCGCCGCGCTCCAGCATGAGCTGCGGGGTCGCGAGCGTGCGCATCATGGCGCTGCCGAAGCGCCCCTTCCACTGGCCCTGCGTCACCTCCGCGGTCACGACGGCACCACCTCCGTTCCGATGCCGGACTGCGTGAACACCTCGAGGAGGATGGAGTGCGGCACGCGTCCGTCGATGATCGCCGCCTTCTCCACCCCGCCGTCGACCGCGGCGAGGCACGCCGCCATCTTCGGGATCATGCCCGACTCGAGCGACGGCAGCAGCGCGCGCAGCTCGTGAGCGTCGATCTTCGACAGCAGCGACTCGCGGTTCGGCCAGTCGCTGTAGAGGCCTGCGACGTCGGTGAGGATGACCAGCTTGGCCGCTCCGAGCGCGACCGCGAGCGCCGCGGCGGCCGCGTCGGCGTTCACGTTGAGCGCCTGGCCGGGGTCGTCGACGTCGGGGGCGATCGAGGAGACCACGGGGATGCGGCCGGCGGCGATCTGGGCGAGCACCGCCTCCGGGCTGACGCCCACCACGTCGCCGACGAGGCCGAGGTCGACCTCCTCGCCGTCCACCACCGCGCCCCGGCGGCGGCCCTGGAACAGCCCGGCGTCCTCGCCGGAGAGCCCGGCCGCGAGCGGCCCGTGCTTGTTGATGTTGCCGACGATGTCGCGGTTGATCTGGCCGGTGAGCACCATGCGGACGATGTCCATCGCCTCCGGCGTCGTCACCCGGTAGCCGCCGCGGAACTCGGAGGCGATGCCGAGCCGGTCGAGCATGGCCGAGATCTGCGGCCCGCCGCCGTGCACCACGACCGGGTGGATGCCCGCGTAGCGCAGGTAGACCATGTCCTCGGCGAAGCTGCGCTGCAGCTCCTCGCTCACCATGGCGTTGCCGCCGAACTTCACGACGATGATGCGGTCGTGGAAGGTCTGCAGCCAGGGCAGCGACTCGATCAGGGTCGCGGCCTTCTCGGCGGCGACGCGCTGCTCGGCCGCCTCGGCGTCGGCGGTGGTCTCGGCTGTGGTCACGGTCTGCGTCGTCTCGCTCATCTCAGCTGGCGTAGGCACTGTTCTCGTGCACGTAGTCGTGGGTCAGGTCGTTGGTGAGGATGGTCGCCGTCGCCTCGCCCGCGTGCAGGTCGATGAGCACGTGCACCGCGCGCGGCGTGAGGTCGACGAGGTCGCGCGGCTGGTCCGGCTCCCCCGCCGTGCACACCTGCACGCCGTTGATCGCGACGTCGATGCCGTACGGGTCGAAGGCGGCGTCGGTCGTGCCGACGGCGGCGAGCACCCGGCCCCAGTTGGGGTCGTTGCCGAAGATGGCGGCCTTGAACAGGTTGCTGCGCGAGACGGCACGGCCGACGGCGACCGCGTCCTCCTCATCGCGCGCGTTCACGACCTCGATCGCGATGTCGTGGGAGGCGCCTTCCGCGTCGGCCTGCAGCTGCTCCGCGAGGTCGCGGCAGACCGCGGTGACCGCGAGCCGGAACTCCGCCTCGTCCGGGGTCACGCCGCTCGCGCCCGACGCCAGCAGCGCGACCGTGTCGTTGGTCGACATGCAGCCGTCGGAGTCGAGCCGGTCGAACGTGACGCGGGTCGCGGCGCGCAGGGCCGCATCCAGCGCCTCCGCATCGAGCACCGCGTCGGTCGTCAGCACGACGAGCATGGTCGCGAGGCCCGGCGCGAGCATGCCGGCGCCCTTCGCCATGCCGCCGACCGTCCAGCCGGCGGGGTCGCGGTGCGCGGCCTCCTTGGGGCGGGTGTCGGTCGTCATGATCGCCTCGGCGGCGTGGAGACCCGCGTCCGCGGCCAGCCCGGCCGCGGCCTCCTCGACCCCGGCGGTGAGCTTCGCGAGGTCGAGCTGCTCCCCGATCAGGCCGGTGGAGCACACGAGCACGTCCCCGGCGGAGACGCCGAGCCGGTCGGCGACGGCCTCCGCGGTGGCGTGCGTGGTCTGGAAGCCCTGCGCGCCGGTGTAGCAGTTGGCGCCGCCGGAGTTCAGCACGATGGCCGAGACGACGCCGTCGGCGATGACCTGCTCGCTCCACAGCACCGGGTTGGCCTTGCAGCGGTTGGTCGTGAAGACGGCCGCGGCGGCGGTCAGCGGACCGGTGTTGCGCACGAGCGCCAGGTCGCGCTTCCCGCTCGACTTGAGCCCGGCGGCGACGCCCGCCGCCTCGAACCCTGATGCTGCGGTCACACTCACGGCGCGACTCCGTTCACGTTCAGGCCCGCGGTCTCGGGGAGGCCGAGGGCGATGTTCGCGGACTGGATGGCGGCGCCCGCGGTTCCCTTGTACAGATTGTCGATCGCGAGCACCGTGACGACCCGCCCGGCCGCCTCGTCGAGGGCGATTCCGATCAGCACGGTGTTCGCACCGAGCACATCGGCGCTCCGCGGGACGGAGCCGGCGGGCAGCACCTGCACGAACGGCTCGCCCGCGTAGGCCTCCTCCCACGTCTCCTGCAACTGGGCGGCAGTGACCCCCGGCTTCACCCGGGCGGTGGAGGTGGCGAGGATGCCGCGGGCCATCGGCACGAGCACCGGCGTGAACGACACAGTCGGCGCCGTCGCGCCGGCCTTGCGGAGGTTCTGCTGGATCTCGGGGATGTGCCGGTGCGTGCCGCCGACGGCGTACGGGTTGGCGGAGCCGAGGATCTCGCTCGCGAGGTACATGGTCTTGAGGCTCTTGCCCGCGCCCGACGGGCCGACGGCCAGCACGGCGACGATGTCCTGCTCCTCGATGACCCCGGCGTGGATGCCGGGGCCGAGCGCGAGCGAGATGGCGCTCGCGTTGCAGCCGGGGGCGGCGATCCGCGTGGCGCCGGCGAGCCGCTCGCGCTGCTTGACCGGGCTGCCGGGCTCACCGCCGACGATCAGCTCCGGTACGCCGTACGCCCAGGAGCCGAAGTGCTCGCCGCCGTAGAAGGCGGCCCAGTCGGCCGGGTCCTCGAGGCGGTGGTCGGCGCCGCAGTCGATGACGAGCGTGTCGGCGGGCAGCTGCGCCGCGATCTCGCCCGAGCGCCCGTGCGGCAGGGCCAGGAAGACGACGTCGTGCCCGGCCAGGTTCTCCGGCGTGGACTCGGCGAGCGTCAGGTGCGCGAGCGAGCGCAGGTGCGGCTGGTGCTCGATCAGCGGGCTGCCCGCGTTCGAGTGCGCGGTGACGGTGCGGATCTCGAAGTCGGGGTGCCCGGCGAGGATGCGCAGCAGCTCGCCTCCCGCGTACCCGGAGGCACCGGCGACGGCGACCGAGAAAGTCATGCTTCTCCCTTTTCAGAGTGGACAGTGCGTCGGCGACGGCGACGCCCACCCGGCCCCGTACAGGGTCGCCAGAGCGCCGCCTAGCTTCGGCGGTCGCGCAGGCGTCGGCGCAGCGAGCGGGCGGCGAGGGCCGCGCGCGGGCTCGGGGTGCACCGGACGGAAAGCATGCGTCAACCCTAGCGCGCCCGCCGGGTGCGCCGCCAAATCGCGCGGATGCCGAACACGCCGACGCCGAACGCACAGGGGCCCCGGCACGCCGTCCGCACGTGGTGCGGTGCGGCGTGCCGGGACCCCTGGATGCGTGACGGTCACTCGCGGACGGTCGCTCCGAAGCGCTCCGCGGCCTTCGCCGCGCCGGCCAGCTTCGCCTCGCTCGCCTCGGCCGCCGTCAGCGTGCGGTCCTCGGCGCGGAAGCGGAGGGCGAAGGTGAGCGACTTGCGCCGGTCGGGCAGTCCGGTGCCGCGGTAGTCGTCGACCAGGCGGATGTCCTCGAGCAGCGGGCCGGCGCCGTCGCGGACCGCGACCAGCACCTCCCCCGCCGGCACGTCCTCCGGGACGACGAGCGACAGGTCCTGCGTCGCCGCCGGGAACCCGGCGATGACGCGCGCGACGATGTCGGCGGGCGCGACCGCGATGAGCGCGTCGAGGTCGAGCTCGAACACCGCGACGACGCGCGGCAGGTCCAGCTCGTGCGCGAGGGCGGGGAGCAACTCGCCGGCATGACCGACGACCGTCGCCGCGCCGTCCGCACCGCGGGCGACCAGCTGCGCGGTGCGTCCCGGGTGCAGCGCCTGGTGGCGGCCCTGCACCGGCTCGACCGCGAGGCCGAGGGCCGTGGCCGTCTGCCTGACCATGGTCAGCGCGTCGGCGAGGCCGGCGGGCACCGCCTCCTGACCGGGCTGCTTGAGCACCGGATGGCCGACGACGAGCCCGGCGAGGTGCCGCGGCTGCCGCGGGATGCCCGCGTTGAGCGCGGCGAGCGTCTCCTGGCTCGGCAGGGCGACGCCGGCCGGGAGCTCGGCGCTCCCCAGCGGCGAGCCGGAGGGCAGGAACACCGTGCCGATCTCGTACACCGAGAGGTCGACGAGGCCGCGGGCGAGGTTGCGCTTGGCGACCTCCAGCAGCCCGGGGAGGAGCGACGTGCGCAGGTAGGGCGCGGTCGCATCGAGCGGGTTGGCGAGCTTCACGGCCGGCACGCCGCCCTCATCGGGCGAGCCGAAGCGGTCGTTCTGCGCCTCCGAGACGAACGGGAAGGCGAGCACCTCCGTCGCGCCCCCGGCCGCGAGCGCCTGCGCCACCGAGCGGCGCAGCTTCTGCTCGCGGCTGAGACCGCGGCCGGGCGGGGCGACCGGGAGCACCGAGGGGATGCGGTCGTAGCCGACGATGCGGGCGACCTCCTCGGCGAGGTCGGACTTGTCGGTGAGGTCGGGGCGCCAGCTCGGCGGTGTGACGAGCAGCCCGCCCTCCGCGTCGACGACGGTGCCGCCGATCTCGGCGAGCGCTCCGCGCACCTCGTCGTCGGTGAAGTCGACGCCGATGAGCGACGGGATGTACGACGCAGGGAGGAGGATCGGCTCGGCCTCGGCGGCCGTGTCGTGCAGCGAGCCGAGCTCGTCGGCGTGGCCGCCGGCGAGCTGCTCCAGCAGCTGGACGACGCGGGCCGCCGCGGCGACCGCCACGCGGGGGTCGACGCCGCGCTCGAAGCGCTTGGACGCCTCGCTGGGCAGCTTGTGCCGGCGGGCCGTGCGGGCGATCGACACCGGGTCGAAGTTCGCGGCCTCGATGAGCACGTTGCGCGTCTCGCCGGTGATCTCGGTGGAGGCGCCGCCCATGACGCCGGCGAGGCCGATGGCCCCCGAGCCGTCGGTGATGAGGAGGTCCTCCTCGTGCAGCGCACGGGTCTGGTCGTCGAGCGTGACCAGCGTCTCGCCCGGGTGCGCGCGCCGGACGACGATGCCGCCGTCGAGCTTGTCGAGGTCGTAGCCGTGGATCGGCTGGCCGAGCTCGAGCATCACGTAGTTGGTGATGTCGACGATGAGCGAGATCGAGCGGATGCCGGCGAGCTTGAGCCGGGCGACCATCCACGGCGGGGTGGGCCGGGTGCCGTCGACGTCGCGGACGACGCGGGTCACGAAGACGCTCGCGCCGACGCGGCCGCGGATCGGCGCGCGGTCGTCCACCGCGACGCTGAAGCCGTGCGCGTGCTCGCCCGCCGGGTAGACGGTGACGGCCTCGGCAGGGTCGCGGAAGGCCGCGCCCGTGGCATGCGAGTACTCCCGGGCGATGCCGCGGATCGAGAAGGCGTAGCCGCGGTCCGGGGTGACGTTGACCTCCACCGCCGTGTCGTCGAGGCCCAGCAGCGACACCGCGTCGGTGCCGACCTCGGGGTCGAGGCCGAGGGTGACCAGGCGCAGGATGCCCGCGTGGTCCTCGCCGAGGCCGAGCTCGCGCGCGGAGGCGATCATCCCGTCCGAGATGTGGCCGTACGTCTTGCGCGCGGCGATCGGGAACGGGCCGGGCAGCACCGAGCCGGGCAGGGTCACGACGACCTTGTCGCCGCGCTCGAAGTTGCGGGCGCCACAGACGATGCCGCGGACGGCCTCCCCTCCGTCGGCCGCGGTCTGGCCGTCGGGTGCGACGCGCACCTGGCACCAGCGGATGGTCTTGCCGTTGCTCTGCGGCTCCTCCTCGAACTCCAGCACCTGGCCGACGACGACCGGCCCGGAGATCTCGAAGGTGTGGACGTCCTCCTCCTCGAGGCCGACCGCCACGAGGGCGGCGTGCACCTCGTCGGCCGTCGTGCCGGGAGCGAGGTCGACGTACTCGCCGAGCCAACTCAGGGGGACGCGCATCAGACCACCATTCCGAACTGCTGGGAGAACCGGACATCGCCCTCGGCCATGTCTCGCATGTCTTTGACGTCGTTGCGGAACATCAGCGCCCGCTCGACGCCCATCCCGAACGCGAAGCCCGAGTACTCGTCGGGGTCGATGCCCGCCGAGCGGAGCACGTTGGGGTTGATCATGCCGCAGCCGCCCCACTCGATCCACCGCGCGCCGCCCTTGAAGGTCGGGTGCCACAGGTCGAGCTCGGCGCTCGGCTCGGTGAACGGGAAGTAGTTGGGGCGCAGGCGCACCTTGGCGTCCTCGCCGAAGAGCGTCTTCACGAAGTGGTCGAGCGTGCCGCGCAGGTGCGCCATCGTGAGGCCCCTGTCGACCGCGATGCCCTCGATCTGGGTGAACACGGGGAGGTGCGTCGCGTCGAACTCGTCGGTGCGGAACACACGGCCGGGCGCGACCCGGTACACCGGCAGCTCGTTGCCGAGCAGCGCGCGCAGCTGCACGGGCGAGGTGTGGGTGCGCAGCACGAGGTGGGAGTCGGTGGGCTCGACGAAGAAGGTGTCCTGCATCGCACGCGCCGGGTGGTCGGCGTCGAAGTTGAGCGCGTCGAAGTTGTACCACTCGCTCTCGAGCTCGGGGCCCTCCGCGAGCTCCCAGCCCATACCGACGAAGATGTCGCCGATGCGCTCCTGGAGCAGGCTGAGCGGATGCCGGGCGCCGGGCGTCCAGCGGCTCGGCAGCGCGGTGACGTCGACCGTCTCGGCGGTGAGCTGCGCGGCCTCCTCGGCGACGGCGATGGCCGCCTCCTTCGCCGCGAAGGCCTGGGTGACCCGCCCGCGCGCGGCGCCGACGAGCTTGCCCGCGCCGGCCTTCTGGTCGTTGGGGAGGTTGCGGATGGAGGCGTTCAGCACGGCGAGCGGCGAGCCCTCCGCGGTGTGGTCGTGACGGACGGCCTTCAGCGCCGCCGAATCCTGCGCGGCGTCGATGGCGGCCAGGGCCGCGGCGACGGCCGCCTCGACCGCGCTCTCGGTGATCTCAGTGGGTTCGGACACGGTTCCCCAGTCTAGTCGGGCCCGCCCCTCCGCATCCCCCGGCGTGGGCAACCCGCGAGTACGCGGATCCTCTGCGTACTCGGCGGTTTGCGGGCGACTTTCCGCGTACTCGGCGAGGGTGTCGTCAGGAGCGGTGGGCGAAGGCCGACTCGTAGAGGCAGACGGAGGCGGCGGTCGCCAGGTTCATCGACTCCGCCTGGCCGTAGATCGGGACGGTGACGACGCGGTCCACGAGCTCCAGCAGCTCGTCGGCGAGGCCGTGCGCCTCGTTGCCGAAGACCCAGGCGGTGGGCTGCGCGAGCCTCCCCTCCTGGCGGGCGTCGAGGAGGTCATCGCCCTTGATGTC
Organism: Leifsonia sp. KNZ12-8B; assembly: GCF_056755495.1. Classification (NCBI taxonomy): domain Bacteria; kingdom Bacillati; phylum Actinomycetota; class Actinomycetes; order Micrococcales; family Microbacteriaceae; genus Leifsonia; species Leifsonia sp. KNZ12-8B. The sequence continues at coordinate 25,163 of NZ_JBPGXM010000006.1, read as the reverse complement.
GGCGGCGAGCACCTGCAGCCCGGCGGAGTGGGCCCGCCCGACCACGTCGGAGAGGTCGGCGCCGACCGCGACCGGCACGTGGAACAGCGAGCCCGTGGTGGAGCGGACCACCTTCGGGTTGTACAGGTCGACCGTGCGGCCGGTGAGGACCACGGCGTCGGCGCCGGCGGAGTCGGCCGCGCGGATGATCGTGCCGGCGTTGCCGGGGTCGCGCACCTCCTCCAGCACGGCGACCAGCCGGGGCGAGGAGGCGAAGATGTCCTTCACCGAGGTCGGGAACTGGCGGCACACCGAGACGAAGCCCTGCGGGGTGACCGTGTCGGCCATCGCGTCGAGGACCTGCTCGGTGACGAACTCGACGTCGACTCCCGCCTCCACGGCGGTCTGCGCGATGTCGGTGTAGCGCTCCAGCGCGGTCGGCGTCGCGTACAGCTCGACGACGAGCTCCGGCCGATACTGGAGGGCCTCGGCGACGGCCTGCGGACCCTCAAGGAGGAACAGTCCGGTCTCGGAGCGGGCCGGCCGCTTGGCGAGCTTGGCGACAGCGCGGACGCGCGGCGAGCGCGGGTTGTCGAGCATGCGACCAGAGTAGTGGGCGGCGGGCTCCGGCGGCGATTGATCGATTCGGGCTCCGGCTTCGTGTCATCCATAACGCGAAGGAGGCGGACGATGGAGAGACGACTCAGGATGACGCTGATGGCCGGGGCGGCGGTGCTCGCGCTGGGCGTCGGCACCGCGAGCGCGGTGGCGGCGACCGGCGGAGGCAGCGACGACCCGCCGAAGGTGGACGACCGGGTGGAGGCGCCGGCCACGACGCCCGCGCCCGCGACGCCGTCCCCGCGGCCCACGCCCGACAGCATCCCGGCGTCGACCGCCGTGCCCGGCGTGGACGACCGCGGCTCGGGAAGCCACGGCGCGGACGACCCCGCCACCCACGACGTCGGCGACGACCACGGCGCGGACGACCCCGCCACCCACGACGTCGGCGACGACCACGGCGCGGACGACCCCGCCACCCACGACGTCGGCGACGACCACGGCCGCCACGGCGGCCACGGCGCCGACGACTGACGCCATCCACTTGTCACGACACGCCGTCTCCGGTCGGGCGGAGGCGGCGTGTCGTGACAACTCGATCGGGCACGGCGGAGACGACGAACGGCCCCGACGACGCGAGGTCGTCCGGGCCGTTCCCGTGTTCGCAGGCGCTTACGCGGCGGCGTCGGCCTTCGGGGCCGAGGTGTCGGCCGGGAGGGCAGCCTTGGCGGTCTCGACGAGGGCCGCGAAGGTCGCGGGCTCGTTCACGGCCAGGTCGGCGAGGATGCGACGGTCCACCTCGACACCCGCGAGGCCGAGGCCCTGGATGAAGCGGTTGTAGGTGAGGCCGTTCTGGCGGCTCGCGGCGTTGATCCGCTGGATCCAGAGGCGGCGGAAGTCGCCCTTCTTCTGGCGACGGTCGCGGTACGCGTAGACGAGCGAGTGGGTGACCTGCTCCTTCGCCTTGCGGTAGAGACGCGAACGCTGGCCGCGGTAGCCCTCGGCGCGCTCGAGGATGACCCGACGCTTCTTGTGGGCGTTGACCGCCCTCTTCACTCTTGCCATTAGTCGATTTCCTTACGTGTGCGGGTCTGTTACTTGCCGAGCATCCGGCGGACGACCTTGGCGTCCACCTCGGGAACGACCTGGTCGGCGTTGAGGCGGCGCTTGCGGTCGCTGGCCTTGACCTCGAGGTTGTGGCGCATACCGGCCTGCTGCTTCATGACCTTGCCGCTGCCGGTGATCTTGAAGCGCTTCTTGGCGCCGGAGTGGGTCTTCTGCTTGGGCATTACTTCTCCTCGTTCGTCGCCGGGGCGGGCGAACTCTCGTCGGACTGCGCAGAGTCGTCTGCGGCAGCAGCCCCCTCCTGGTCGCGCCCCTGGGCGCGCGCCTTGGAAGCGGCACGTTGTGCGTTGGCCTCTTGCTTGGCCTCGGACTTGTTCTTGAGCGGGCTGATGATCATGACCATGTTCCGACCGTCGATGGTCGGGTTGGACTCGACGGTGCCGAGCTCGGCCACATCCTCCGCAAAGCGCTGCAGCAGGCGCACGCCCTGCTCCGGGCGCGACTGCTCGCGTCCGCGGAAGAGGATCATGGCCTTCACCTTGTCGCCGGACTTCAGGAAGCCCTCGGCGCGCTTGCGCTTGGTCTCGTAGTCGTGCTTGTCGATCTTGAGGCGGAAACGCACCTCTTTGAGGATGGTGTTCGCCTGGTTGCGCCTGGCCTCCTTGGCCTTCTGCGCAGCCTCGTACTTGAACTTGCCGTAGTCCATGATCTTGGCGACGGGCGGCTTGGAGTTGGGGGCGACTTCGACCAGGTCGAGGTCGGCCTCCTGCGCGAGTCGCAGTGCGACCTCGATCTTGACGACGCCGACCTGCTCTCCGCTGGGGCCGACGAGTCGAACTTCGGGGACGCGGATACGGTCATTCGTACGGGGATCGCTGATGTCTTTCTCCTCTGATCGAGCGATGCTTCGATGTGCCTCGGGTGGTCGGTGACCGCCCGAGCGAAAGGAGAGAATCCACGCACCAGCGCAGCCCTGCGATTCATTCGCAGGCCTGGTACAGCACCCTGACTACCCCCGCTCGTGACGAGCGGCGGCGGAGTGCAACGACCCGGTAACCTTGATGAAGCGGTCAACGCGGGTGGGAGGATTCTCCACTTTCGTACCGGAGCAGAAGCCCCGGAGCCCGAACGATTCTAACAGAGGAATGCAGTGAGCGACACCTTCGCCTTCGCCGACCAGAACGGCGAGCACGACCACGACGACGAGGCGGCGATCGCCGACGCGACGCGCGACATCGCGGAGGTGCCGGCGGTCGAGGTCATCACGACCACGGCGGTCCACCTGATGAGCGCCGCCGCGGTCAAGACGGGTCTCGCCGACGATCCGGACGCCCAGACCGACCTCGACGAGGCGCGCAAGCTGATCGATGCCCTCGCCGGCCTCGTGACCGCGAGCGCCGCCCACCTGGGCGACCAGCACGCGCGCAGCCTGCGCGACGGCCTGCGGTCGCTGCAGCTCGCCTTCCGCGAGGCCTCCCCCATCCCGGACGAGATCGGCAAGGGCCCGGGCGAGAAGTACACCGGCCCGGTCAGCTAGGCCGCAAATGGACGCCGCCGCCGTCCGCGAGCTCGCCCTCGGCCTCCCGGAGGCCGAGGAGTACGACCACGGCGGCCTGCCGGCGTTCCGCGTGCGCGGCACCCGGTTCGCGACCATGCTCGACGCCGCGGCCGGCACCGTCAACCTGATGCTGGGCGAGGCCGGGATCCGGGAGGCTGCGGCCGCGTGGCCCGAGCACTGCTCGGAGAGCTGGTACGCCGGCCGGCTGAACGCGGCACGGGTCGACTTCGCGCGCATCGAGCCCGCCCTCATGCGCGAGCTCGTCACCGACGCCTACCGCAACCGGGCGCCCTCCGCCCTGCGGCGCCTGCTGGACTGAGCGGGCCGCTGCACTGAGCTGCTGCTGGACTGAGGGGCCGGCGAACCGAACGGCCGCTGTCAGGCCGCCGCAGGCTCCGCTTCCGCGGCCGCGCGCCGGCGGCCGCTGTGGCCGCTGTGCCCGAGGATCGCGACGACGATCGAGATGACGGCCGAGAGCAGCACGCCGAGCGAGACGTGCACCAGCAGCGCGAGCGCCCCCGCGGCCGCGCCCGCCATGATCAGCACGACCGCGAGCGCGCGCCGCACCCAGAACGCGCCGTTCCCTCCGGCGAGCCGGCTGTCCGCCGCGAGGCCGGTGAGGGTCGAGGTGACCACCACCGTCGTGACGTCGGCCACCTTCACCCGCCGCGCGAGCGCCGCCTGCATCCCCATCGCGAAGCCGAGCGCCGAGGTGGCGATGGTGCCGACCAGCTCCGGGTCGAGCGGGAGCAGGAACGCGAGCACCGCCGCGATCGCGGTGAGCAGCGCGGCGATCACCCAGAGCATCCACGAGACCGCGCCCGACCATCCCTCCGGCCCGCGGCGCACCACCCGGCCCGAGATCACCGCGCCGGCGAGGAAGAAGAACAGCGCGAGCAGCGGCCGGACGATCGGGAGGTTCGTGGTGCCGGTGAGCGCCATGCCGAGCAGCACGACGTTGCCGGTCATGTTGCCGGTGAAGACCCGGTCGAGGCCGAGGTAGCCGACGGCGTCGACGACCCCGGTCGAGAAGGTGAGGGCGAGCATCAGGGCGAGGTGCAGCCGGTCGCGGTCGACACGGGCCAGGCGGTGGGAGACGGACACGGTCCTCCACCCTAGCCGGGGCAGGATGGAGGGATGAGCTTCACGTCGCCTCCGCCCTTCACCACGCGCCCGACGCTGCAGGGCACCTTCGGGATGACCGCCTCCACCCACTGGCTCGCCACGGCGAGCGGGCAGGCCGTGCTGGAACGCGGCGGGACCGCCTTCGACGCCGCCGTCGCGACGGCGTTCGTGCTGCACGTCGTCGAACCGCACCTCAACGGCCCTGGCGGCGACCTCGTCGCGCTCTTCGCCCGCGGCGACGACCCGACGCCGGTCGTGCTGGCCGGGCAGGGCCCTGCGCCGGCGGCCGCGACTCCCGAGCACTACCGGGCGGAGGGGCTGGAGCTGGTCCCCGGCTCCGGCGCGCTGGCCGCGGCCGTCCCGGGCGCGGTCGACGCCTGGCTGCTGCTGCTGAAGGACCACGGGACGTGGGAGCTCGCCGACGCGCTGTCGTTCGCCATCGGATATGCGCGCGACGGGCACCCGGTGCTGGAGCGGGTGTCCGCGACCATCCGCGCCGTGTCCGACCTGTTCGCGCAGCACTGGCCGTCGTCGGCCGAGCGGTGGATGCCGGACGGGCGCGTGCCGGAGGCCGGCGAGATCGTCCGCAACCCGGCGTACGCGGACGTGCTCGCGCGGCTGATCGCGGCCGGCGACGCCCTCGGGCCGGAGGCCAGGCGCGAGGACCGCATCGAGGCCGCCCGCACCGAGTGGGCGGCCGGATTCGTCGCACGGGAGGCCGCCGCCTTCGTCCGCACGCCGCACCGCCACTCCCCCGGCACCGACCACGCGGGCGTGATCGCCGAGGACGACTTCGCGGCGTTCCGCGCCTCGTACGAGCCGGCGGTGACGCTGGAGTTCCGGGGGCACACCATCGCCAAGACGGGCGCCTGGGGGCAGGGTCCTGCGCTGCTGCAGACCCTCGCCATCCTGGACGGCTTCGACGACGAGCGGCTCGACCCGGCCACCGAGCGGGGCGCGCACACCCTCCTGGAGGCGCAGAAGCTCGCGTACGCCGACCGGGACGCGTACTACGGCGACGCGGACGTGCCGCTGGACCACCTCCTCTCGCCGGAGTACGCCGCCGAGCGGAGGGCGCTCATCGGCGAGACGGCGTCGGGCGAGTTCCGTCCCGGGCGTGTGCCGGGCGCCGAGCCGTTCCTCCCGCCGCTGCGCACCTCGTACACGCCGCCGGCCGGCACCGCGACGGCAGGCGTCGGCGAGCCGACCGTCTCCCGGAGCGGGGAGACCCGCGGCGACACCTGTCATCTCGACGTCGTCGACCGCTGGGGCAACATCGTGTCGGCGACGCCGTCGGGAGGCTGGCTGCAGTCGTCGCCGACCATCCCCTCCCTGGGCTTCTGCCTGGGCACCCGGCTGCAGATGACGTGGCTGGAGGAGGGCTCCCTTGCCACGCTGACCCCGGGCCGGCGGCCGCGCACGACGCTGACGCCGACCCTGGTGCTGCGCCACGGCGCGCCCGTCATGGCGGTCGGCTCGCCGGGCGGCGACCAGCAGGACCAGTGGCAGCTGCCCTACCTGCTGCGGACGATCGTCGGCGGCTACACGCCCCAGCAGGCGATCGACGCGCCGACGCTGCACAGCACCGCGATCGCAGGCTCGTTCTGGCCGCGCACCTGGGAGCCGGCGGGCGCCGTCGTCGAGGACCGCCTCGGCGACGACGTGATCGCCGGGCTCGAGGCCCGCGGCCACCGCGTCACGCGCGCGGGCGACTGGACGCTGGGCCGCCTGTCCGCGGTCACGCGCGACCCGTCGACCGGGCTGCTGCAGGCGGCGGCCAACCCGCGCGGGATGCAGGGGTACGCGGCGGGGCGGTGACCGCGGGTCAGCCGACCGCCGCGACCGCGGCCTTCACCGCCGCGACCGTCCTGGCCGCCTCGTGCGCGTCGGTCAGCCAGTTGCTGACCGAGAAGCGGAGGACGGCGCGGCCGTGCCAGGTGGACGGGGAGGCGAGCGCGCTGCCGGAGGCCCGCAGCGCCTCCCCGACCGCCCGCGTGCGGTCGTCGTCGCCGAACGTCGCGCAGACCTGGGTGTAGCCGACCTCGTTGAGGATCTCGGCGCCGGGCAGGGCGCCCACCCCGTCCGCGATGGCCCGTGCCGCGTCCGCGAGCTGCTCCACCAGCGCCGCGACCCCCGCGCGTCCCAGCTGGGCCAGCGTCGCGTACACCGGGACGCCGCGCGCCCGGCGCGAGAGCTCCGGCACGCGGTCGGCGGGGTCGGCGATGTCGATCGAGCCGGGGAGGTACGCCGCATGCTGCGCCAAGGAGGCGTGCAGCGCGTCCGGATGGGCGACGGCCGCGATGCCGCAGTCGTACGGGACGTTCAGCGTCTTGTGCGCGTCGGTCGCCCACGAGTCGGCCGTCTCGACGCCCTCGACCAGGTGCCGCAGCCGCGGGGAGGCCGCCGCCCACAGCCCGAACGCGCCGTCCACGTGCACCCACGCGCCGGCCTCGTGCGCGACCGCGGTCGCCTCGGCGAGCGGGTCGAAGGCGCCCGAGTGGATGTTGCCCGCCTGCAGGCACACCAGCGCCGGTCCCTCCCCCTCGGCGAGCGCCTCCCGCAGCGCGTCGACCCGCATCCGCCCCTGGTCGTCGACCTCCACCACCCGGCCGGCGCCGAGCCCGGCGAGGATGGCGGCGCTGTCCACCGAGCCGTGCCGCTCCCGGCCGACGAGGAGGCGGACGGCGGGGCCGCCGGCGAGGCCGTCGGTGCGCGCGTCCCAGTCGGCCCGCCGCAGCACCTCGTCGCGGCCGCAGACCAGGCCCACGAGGTTGGCGACGGTGGCGCCCGTGACGAAGCCGACCTCCGCACCGGCGGGGAGCCCGAGCAGGTCGATGAGCCACTCGCCCGCGAGCTCCTCCGCGGCGACGACGCCGGGGGTGACCGTGCGCAGGGCGGTGTTCTGGTCCCACGCCGAGACGAGCCAGTCGGCGCCCAGCGAGACCGGCTCCGCGCCGCCGATGACCCAGCCGTGGAAGCGCGGCGAGTGCATGCGGATCAGGCCGGGCTCGACAGCGTCGGCCATCCGCCGCAGGACCTCGACCGCATCGGGGCCGCGCTCGGGGAGCCGGCGGCCGAGGGCGTCCTTCACGGCCTCGACGTCGGTCCGCGGCGGGATGCGCCCCTCGCGCACCCCGTCGAGCCATCGCTCGGCGAGCACGAGCGCTTCGTCGAGCGCCGGACCGAAATCCTCCCGATCGCTCACACGCCGCATGCTAGCGGCGCGCCACCGCCTCGCACACCAGCCGAGTCGCCGCGCACACCATCCGAACCCGCGGCGCTCACCAGACCGGCGGCCGCCGCTGGGCCCACCGCACCCGCCGTTCCAGCTGCGCGCCGAGCGAGAGCAGCGTGCGCTCGCCCCCGGGCCGGCCGATCAGCTGCACGCCCATCGGGAGGCCGTCGTCGGTCTGCGCGATCGGCAGCACGATCGCGGGCAGCCCGGTCACGTTCACCATCGAGGTGAACGGCGTGTACTGCACCTGCTGCGCGAAGTTGCGCTCCCCGTCCTCCTGGTCGTACCAGCCGACCGGTCGCGGGGTCAGCGCGAGCGCCGGCGTGAGCACGGCGTCGTAGGCGGAGAGCTGGGCGATGAACGACCGCTCGTAGGCGGTCAGGGCGCGCAGCGCCTCCGCCAGCTCCCGGGCGCTCAGCTCGCGTCCGCGGCGGACCAGCCACGAGGTGAGGGGCTCCAGCAGGTCGAGCTGCTCCCCCTCGACCGGGATGGAGGCGGCGCCCGCCTGCCAGAGCGTGCGGAACGCGGGCGCGTAGGTCGGATCGGGCGCGAGCGCGGTCTCCTCCATCCCGTGCCCCATCGCGCTGAAGGCCTCGACCGCGGCGTCGAGCGCGGCGCGCGCCTCGGGCGAGACGGTGATGTCGTAGGCGTCGTCCCAGGCGGAGGTCGTCATCACGCCGAGCTGGAACCGCCCCTCCCCGCGCACGGCCGTGCCGAGGAAGGGGCCGTCGTCGTCGTAGGGCGCGCGCAGCGTGTAGTGGTGGTCGATCCTGCCGTTGCGCTGCGCGATGATGCCGTCGAGCAGGAGGGCCGCGTCGGCCGTGGTGCGCGCGAGCGGCCCGGCGACGACCAGCCCGCCGAGCGACTCCAGGCCGCTGCCCGCCGGCACGAGCCCGCGCGACGGCTTCAGCCCGACCAGCCCGCACGCGGCGGCGGGGATGCGGACGGAGCCGCCGCCGTCGGAGCCGGGCGCGAACGGCAGCAGGCCGCCTGCGACCGCCGCCGCCGCGCCTCCGCTGGACCCGCCGGCGCCGAGGCCGAGGTCCCACGGGTTGCGGGCGGGCGGGTTCGCGAGCGACTCCGTGTACGAGGGGAGGCCGAACTCCGGGGCGGCGGTCCGGCCCAGGCTCACGGTCCCCGCGGCGTCGAGCGTCCGCACGATCTCGTCGCTGGTGTCGGCGACGAACCCGGCGAGCGCCCGCGATCCGAATCCGGCAGGAGCGCCTGCGCGCTGCCAGAGGTCCTTGTCGCCGGAGGGCAGCCCCCACAGCGGCGCGGTGCGCGGAACCTGCTCGGCGACCTCGTCGGCGCGGGCGAGCGCGGCCTCGCGGTCGACGGTCACGAAGGCGCCGATCGACGGGTTGAGCCGCTCGATCCGGTCGAGGTAGTGCTCGGTCAGCTCGCGCGGCGAGACCCGGCCGCTCTGCAGCTCCTGCCAGAGGGCCAGCGCGGTCAGCTCGTGAAGGTCGGCCATGCGGCCAGGCTATCCCTCTTGACAGACACCCCGCCGACCTGGTTGGTTAGTTACATGAGTAATGAACCAGCGAGGCTGACGGCGAGGCTTCGGTGATCGACGAGGGCAAGCCGATCTTCGTCCAGATCGCCGAGCAGATCGAGGACGACATCATCGACGGGGTCTACCCCGCCGAGGGTCAGGTGCCGTCCACCAACGAGTTCGCGGCCTTCTACCGCATCAACCCGGCCACGGCCGGAAAAGGCGTCAACCTCCTCGTCGACGAGGGGATCCTGTACAAGAAGCGAGGAATCGGAATGTTCGTCTCCACCGGCGCTCGCGAGAAGCTCGTCGCCAAACGGCGAGAGGCCTTCCGCGACGAGTACCTCCGTCCCCTGCTCGCCGAGGCGGCGAAGCTCGGGATCGGCCCCGACCAGCTCACCAGCATGATCGAGAAGGAAGGCATCAGCGCATGAACGCGCCATCGACCTCCCCCGCCCACGGCCGCGTCGCTCCGGCCTCCATCGCCCCGGCGGTGCAGCTCACCGGGCTGACCAAGCGCTTCGGATCGTTCACCGCGATCGACGACGTGACCCTCACCCTGCGCCCCGGGCGCATCCACGGCCTGCTCGGGCGCAACGGCGCCGGCAAGACGACGCTGATGCACCTCATCACCGGGCAGGACTTCGCGACGCACGGCGAGGTCCGCGTGTTCGGCGAGAGGCCGACCGAGAACGCCCGCGTGCTGCAGAACATCTGCTTCATCAAGGAGAGCCAGCGCTATCCGGACGACTGGCAGCCCAAGCACGTCTTCCGCAGCGCGCCGTGGTTCTTCGAGCACTGGGACGCCGAGTTCGCCGAGCAGCTGATCGACGAGTTCCGCGTGCCGCTGAACCGCCGCATCAAGAAGCTCTCCCGCGGGCAGCTCTCGGCGGTCGGCGTCATCGTCGGGCTCGCCTCCCGCGCGCCGCTGACCTTCTTCGACGAGCCCTACCTCGGGCTGGATGCCGTGGCCAGGCAGCTCTTCTACGACCGGCTGCTCGAGGACTACGCCGAGTACCCCCGCACCGTCGTGCTCTCCACCCACCTGATCGACGAGGTCGCCAACCTCCTGGAGCACGTCGTCGTCATCGACCAGGGCCGCATCCTGATGGACGAGGACGCGGAGACGCTCCGCAGCTCGGCCACCACGGTGGTCGGCCCGCGCACCGCGGTCGAGTCGTTCGTGGCCGCACGCGAGGTGCTGCACCGCGACGGCATCGGCGGACTCGCCTCGGTGACCGTCTCGGGCCTCGGCCCGGCCGACCGGGCGGAGGCGGCGAGCGCCGGCCTCGAGCTCGCGCCGGTCTCCCTCCAGCAGCTCATCATCCGCAAGACCAACGTCCGTGAGACAGAATTCGAGCAGAGCGCATGACCGCGATCACCCCCGAATCGGCGGCGCCGACCCTGAGCGCCGCCCCCGCCTCCGCCCGCCGCATCTGGCGCGTGGTCCGGCTCATCGTCGTCAACAAGGCGACGGCGATCTGGCTGCCCGCGATGATCATGGGATTCATCTGGCTGGTGAACTGGCTGATCTGGTGGATCATCTGGGGTGCGACCGTGCCGGCCGACCGGGCGGACGCGATGGACGGCACGCAGTGGAGCGGCGCGTCGTTCTACGTCTTCGTCTACATGCTGGTCGTCGGCGTCCAGGTCGTCACCCTGACGTTCCCGTTCGCCCTCGGCTACAGCGTGACGCGTCGCGACTTCGCGCTCGGCGCCGGGCTCACCTTCGTGCTGCTGTCGGCCGGATGGGCGGTCGGGTTCACCCTGCTGTCGTACATCGAGGAGTGGACGAACGGCTGGGGTCTCGGCGGGCACATGTTCACGACCGTGTACGTCGCCGACGGCGGGCTGCTCTCCCGGCTCTTCATCGTGTTCGCCGGGATGCTGTTCTTCTTCGCGGTCGGCTCGGCCGCCGGGACGCTGTACATGCGGTGGCGGATGTACGGGGTGCTGTTCGCCGGCGCGCTCCTCACGCTGGCCATCGTCGGCGGGATCGCCCTGATCACGCTCACGCAGAGCTGGCCGGCGGTCGGCGACTGGTTCGTGCGGATGGGGCCGGTCGGCGTGGTCGCCTGGCTGCTCGTGCCGACCGCGGTGGCCGCGGTCGTCGGGTACGCCGCGCTCAGCCGGGCGACGCCCAAGAGCTGAGCGCCGCGCGTCGGCCCGCCATCAGTCGGCGGCGCCCCCGAGCTCCTGGAACACCGTGATCTGGAGCCCGGCGGGCGCCGCCAGCCGCGCGTTGAGCGAGTTCCACGGCGTGACCGTCGGCGGCGCGAGCTGCTCGGCGCCCGCCGCCACCAGCCGGGCGGTGACCTCGCGGCCGTCGCCGACCTCGAACGCCAGCCGGATGTGCGGGGCGACCGGGCGGCCGACCTCCACCTCGTCGATCATCGCCTTCTGCGCCGGGTTCGCGAGCTCGAGCGTGGCGCGGCCGGCGTCGAGGATCGTGACCCGCGCACCGCCCTGGCCCTGATACGCCTCCTGCTCGGCCAGGCCCAGCGCGTCGCGGAAGAAGGCGAGGGCCTCGTCGTAGTCCTCGGCCTCCACCACGATCCGCAGCTGCCGTACCGTGTCGCCGCTGTCCATCCGCGCGTCACCTCCACTCTGTAGCGTTGCGTCTCATGCTGGGCTATGTCTACCTCGCCGTCGCGATCGCCACGGAGGTCGTCGCCACGACCTTCCTGAAGTTCACGTCGGGCGAGGACCCGAAATGGTGGGCGTACGTCGTCGTGGTCGTCGGCTACGTCGCCTCGTTCTTCGCGCTCAGTCAGACGCTGGCCCGCGGCGTCCCGCTCGGGATCGCCTACGCGATCTGGTCGGCCGTCGGCGTCGCGGCGATCGCGCTGATCTCCTGGCTGTTCTTCAAAGAGCCGCTGACGTGGGTACAGATCGTCGGGCTGGTGCTCGTGGTCGGCGGCGTCGGCCTGCTGGAGCTGGGCGCGAAGCAGCCGGCCGCCTGAGCAGCGAGGGCGTCAGGCGGACCCGACGAACGCCTCCAGCGCCTCGTCCAGGGTGCGCGCCGGCGGCGTGTACGTGAAGACCGCGCCGACACCCTCCGGAACGTACGTGCCGTCGGCCTGCGCGCGGATGACGCCGAGCGGCCGCCCGCGGCCGAGCTCCGCGTCCTGCTCCAGGACCTCGGTGTGGTCGTAGACCGTGTAGTCGTCGCCGTCCTCGTAGACGGTCAGATCTTCGAGCAGCGGCATTCAGAACCTCCTGGTGAACGGGAGCGGCTTGCGCATCCGGATGAGCAGCAGCAGCGGGAACAGCACATACGGGCCGTTGTAGAGCAGGAACATCGCCGGGTTCGGCGTACGCTGCCCCACCGGGCCGAAGAACTCGACGCCGAAGATCGGGATCGCCGTCAGGCTGATGATCATGGTGGCGTAGATGACCGCGAACAGCTGGATGCCGTTGACGCCCTTCACCAGGCAGACCACGAGCACCACGTAGAACGGCAGGTAGATGAACGCGCTCGTGCCCGTGATGAAGCGCAGCCACAGCGGGGGGTCCTGGTAGAGCGGATCCCACTGGTGCGAGTACCACCAGTTCCACTGCGCGAGCAGGTTCGGCGAGTCCGCGGTCTGCGGGATGCCGAGCGTCGGGATCGCGTCGCTGATCACGCACGTGACGATGAACAGCGAGAACACGACGATGAACAGGATGTCGATCGGGCGCTGGCGCAGCGGCAGATTCGCGGGCGCCGCGGGGGCGGCGGAGGCGACCGGGCGGCTGTCGGGGCTGACGGTGGTCACGGGCGCGAGCCTAGCGCCCTCTCCTCGCGAGCACGAACCCCTGCGGCCGGCGCTCGAAGGGCCCGCGCGGCGCCCGGTCGATGGTCGTGTCGACGGTCAGGCCGGCCGCCTCCAGCGCTGCTCCCACGGACGCGGTGGTGTGCAGGAACGCGTGCAGCTCGACGTCGTGCCCGTACGCGCCGGTCGCAGTGCGCTCGCCGGTCCCCTCCTGGAATCCCAGCAGCAGCGCGCCGCCCGGCCGCAGCACCCGCCGCAGCTCGGCGAAGACCTCCGGCAGCGCGCCCGGAGCGGTGTGGATGATGGAGTACCACGCCAGCACGCCGTCGAACCGCTCGTCCGCGAAGGGCAGCGCGGCGAGCGGCGCCTCCACGAACTCGACGTCGGGGTGCGCGGCCCTCGCGTGCTCGAGCATGGCCGGCGACAGGTCGGCGCCCGTGATGCGCAGGCCGCCGTTGAGGCCGCGGAGATGCGCGACGAGTCGACCGGTGCCGCAGCCGGCGTCCAGCAGCTCGGAACCGTCGCCGCTGCCCCCGCCGCTCACCTGCTCCACGAAGTCCGCGATCAGCGCGAGCTCGATCGCCGACTCGAACCGCACATCGGGCAGCAGCTCGGCGTAGCTGCCGGCGACCTCCTGGTAGAACGACCGGGTGCGTGCGGTGAGCGACTCGTCCACGGCTCGACTGTAGCGGGCGCCGCCGTTACTTCAGGGACTTCTGCAGCAGCACCGTGCCGAGCCAGCGGTCGAACTTGTAGCCGACGCGGCCCATGCGACCGATCTCGGTGAAGCCGAAGTTCTCGTGCAGCCGGATCGACGCCTCCGCGCCCTTGTCGGCGATGACGGCGATCATCTCCTTGAGCCCCGCCGCCTTCGAGCGGTCGATGAGCTCCTGCAGCAGCACCCGGCCGAGGCCCTTGCCGGTGGAGGCGGCGCGCAGGTAGATCGAGTTCTCGACGGTGAACCGGTAGGCGCGCTTCTGCTTCCACGGCGTGACGAGCGCGTAGCCCAGGATCTGGCCGCTCGGCGACTCGGCGACGATGAACGGCATCCCGAGCTTCTTCAGGTACGCGTACTTGCTGCGCCACTCGCGCAGGGTCATCGCGTCCTCGTCGAAGGTCACGGTGCTGTTGGCGACGTAGTGGTTGTAGATCTCGCGCACGTCGGGGAGATCCTCCGGCCGCGCCTCCCGGATGGAGTACTCGAACGGCGCCTCCTGCGGCGCGGACTTGCGCAGATGGCGCGGCAGCACGCGGCGCTCCTGGTACTCCTCTTCCAGCACGGCACCAGCGTACGTCGCCGCCGTTGCGGGCGCGTTACGGGAGGCTGCGAAAGCGCGGCCGGTCCGCCCGCCGCGTCAGGGCTCCAGCGACCAGTCCACCGGGCGCTCCCCCGCCTTCTCGAGCAGCGCGTTGGCCCGTGAGAACGGGCGCGAGCCGAAGAAGCCGCGCGACGCCGACAGCGGGCTCGGGTGCGCCGACTCGATGACGGGGTTGCCGTCGAGCAGCGGCTTCAGCGTGGCGGCGTCGCGCCCCCACAGGATGGAGACGAAGGGCCGCCGCCGCGCCACCAGCGACCGGATCGCGTGCTCGGTCACCGCCTCCCAGCCCTTGCCGCGGTGCGAGGCGGGCTCGCCGGGTCGCACCGTCAGCACGCGGTTCAGCAGCATGACGCCGTTCGCCGACCATGCGCTGAGGTCGCCGTGCGGCGGAGGCACGATGCCGAGGTCGTCGCGCAGCTCGCGGTAGATGTTCTGGAGGCTGCGCGGCAGCGGCCGCACGTGCCGCTCCACCGCGAACGACAGCCCGATCGGATGTCCGGGCGTCGGGTACGGGTCCTGCCCGACGATGAGCACGCGCACGTCGGCGAGCGGCGTGCGAAAGGCGCGCAGCACGTTCTCGCCCGCCGGCAGGTAGTGCCGGCCCGCGGCGACCTCGGCCCGGAGGAAGTCGCCCAGGTCGCGGATGCGGTCGGCGACCGGTTGCAGGGCCTCGGCCCAGCCGGGGTCCATCGACCCGTCGGCGGCGAGCTCGTCCAGCGTCTTCGGCACGGCGCCCGTCACCGCAGGCTCAATGGGTGGCCGCGGTGACCGGCGGAAGCGCCGACCACGGGAAGGTGATCCAGCGGTCGGTGCGGCGCCAGACGAAGTCCGGCTCGAGCACGGTCCGCGGCTTCGAGTACAGGCACACCGTGCGCACGTCGGCGCCGGACGCGGCGATCAGGTCGACGACCATCGCGAGCGTGCGCCCCGAGTCGGACACGTCGTCGACCAGCAGCACGCGCTTCGCGTCGAGGGCGGCGGCGTCGAGCATCGGCGGCAGCACGACCGGCTCCGGGAGGCGCGAGTCGACGCCGGTGTAGAACTCCACGTTCAGCGCGCCGCACGCCTTGATGCCGAGCGCGTACGAGATCGCGCCGGCCAGCAGCAGGCCGCCGCGCGCGATCGCGACGACGAGGTCGGGCTCGAAGCCGCTCTCCATGACCTCGCCGGCCAGGTGGCGCGAGGCCTCGCCGAACTCCAACCAGCCCAGGACCTCCCGCTCCGATGTCGCGAGCACGTCTGTTCCTGAGTCGTCGAGAGGGCCGGCCATCCCTCTACCGTAGCGGGGCGCGGCCGGTGTTAGCATCCAGCATGACCACGCAGAAGACGGGCGTCCAGAGCAGGGCGTCCGCCGCGATCGGCGTCACCGCCGGTCTCATCGGCTGGCTCGCGCTCGTCGAGCTGACCAGCGGCGTCCTCCAGGGCTACTACGTGCCGCTGATCTCCGACATCGTGCGTCATCTGGGCATCCACGACGCGGACTACAACTGGTTCGAGGCGGCGCAGCTGCTGCTCTCGGCCCTCGTCGTCCCGGTGCTCGCGAAGCTCGGCGACATGTTCGGCCACAAGCGCATCCTGCTGGCCGCGACGCTGCTGACGGCGCTCGCCACCTGGGCGGTGGCGTTCTCCGGCGACTTCACGACGTACCTGATCGCCTTCGCTCTGCAGGGCTTCTACGTGGTCTGGCTGCCGCTGGAGGTGGCGCTGATCTTCGACCGCGGCCGCCGCACCGGCACGGCGGCGTCGCAGACCCGCCGCGCGGCGGGCCTGCTGGTGGTGGCGCTGGAGGCGGGGGCGATCCTCGGCGCGGTCGGCGCCGGGCTCCTGTTCGAGGCCCTCGGGCAGAACGTGACGCTGACGCTCGTCGTGCCGGCGGTGGCGGTGACGCTCGTGTTCTTCGCCATCCTGTTCGGCGTTCCCGAGTCGGAGCCGGTGGCGGGCCGGAGGCTCGACGGCGTCGGTTTCAGCCTGCTGGCCCTCGCGCTGCTGCTCATCACCTCCGGGCTGACCTTCCTGCG
Organism: Leifsonia sp. KNZ12-8B; assembly: GCF_056755495.1. Classification (NCBI taxonomy): domain Bacteria; kingdom Bacillati; phylum Actinomycetota; class Actinomycetes; order Micrococcales; family Microbacteriaceae; genus Leifsonia; species Leifsonia sp. KNZ12-8B. The sequence goes on along the minus strand of NZ_JBPGXM010000006.1, from coordinate 9,056 downwards.
CCTCAACGGCGTCGGCACCTGGTGGGTGTGGGCGCTCATCCTGCTCGGGGTGCTGGCCTTCGTGCCGTTCGCCCGCTGGGAGCTGCGCCAGGACGACCCCGCCATCGACCTCCGCGTGCTGCGGCGGCCGGCGATGTGGCCGGTGCAGCTCACGGCCGGCCTCATCGGCATCAGCCTGCTCGGGGCGCAGGCGCCGCTCAGCACCTACGCGGGGACGGATCCGGTCAACGGCTACGGGCTGGGACTCTCGGCCGGTCAGCGCAGCATCCTCATCGGGGCGTACCTCATCTCGATGATCGTCGGCGCGCTGCTGTTCCCGGTCGTCTCGTCGCGGCTGACGCCGCGGGTCACGCTGATCGGCGCGTCGTTCCTCGTCGCCGCGGGGTACCTCCTCTTCCTGCCCTTCCATCTGCAGACGTGGGAGGTCTTCGTCAACATGGCGATCGCCGGCGTCGGCTCCGGCGCCCTTGTCGGGGCGCTGCCCGCCGCGGCCGCCGCTGCTGCGCCCCGCGGGCAGACGGGCGTCGCGACCGCCATGACGAACACGACGAAGACGATCGGCGGCTCGTTCGCCTCCGCGGTCTTCGGGGTGGTGCTGCTCAGCGGGGCCGCGGCCGTCACGGCGACGGCGGCCAGCCTCCTCGGCTACATGGTCGTGTGGACCATCTGCGGACTCGGCGCGCTGACCGCGGCCGTGCTGCTGTTCTTCGTGCCCAAGCTCGCCTTCGGGGACGCGGAGGTCCCCACCGCCTGATCCGCAGCCAGAGAGGACGACGACCATGGATCGCGAACCGCCCATGCCCGAGCTCCCGCCCGCCGTCGCGCAGGCGCTCACCCGCTTCCTCCTCGAACAGCGCCGCATCGCGCCCGGACTCGTCAGCCGCGCGATCGTCACCGGCTCCGCCCCGGCGGGCGACTGGCACGACGGCGCGAGCGACATCGACGTCGTGTTCGTCGTGAACCGCGACCCCGCCCCCGATCTGGAGGCGCTGGCCCGGCTGCACGCCGACTCCCAGCCCCACATCGACGGCGTCTACCTCACCGAGTCGGAGCTCGCCCGCGGGCCAGAGGCCGTGCTCACCGCGCCGCAGGTGGTGGACGGCGTGCTCGTCTCGGCCATGCCGGGCGGCCAGCTGAGCTGGGCGACCTGGCGGGAGCTCGAGAGCGGGGTGCAGGGCATCGTCGACGGCGGGGACGTCATCTGGTCGCCGACCTCCGACCGGCATCCCGACTCGGAGAGCGGGGTGCGGCAGTACTCGCGCAGCAACCTCCTGGACTACTGGCGCCAGGTGGGCGACGGCGCGGAGGCCGAGCTCGCGAGCCGCTCCGACGACGACCCCGTGCGCAACGAGACGGTGCGCTGGATCGCGCTCGGCCCCATCCGCCTGGTGGCGTCGATGGAGACCGGGGAGGTCGTCTCCAAGAGCGAGGCTGCCGCGGTCGCCGCGGCCCGCTGGCCGGAGTACGCCGAACTGCTCGACCGCGCCGTGCGCGACCGCGCAGGCGACCGCCAGACGTTCACCACGGGGGATGCGCGCCGCGCCATCCGCCTGCTGCGCCGGTGCGTGGCACTCGCGGAGGAGTCCTGACCGCGGCGCACGCGAAAGGGTCCCGGCTCACCGCACCGGCCGGAGCCGGGCGGCGGGTCGGGACCCTTCGCGTCCGGTGCGGAGACTAGGCGCGCGCCGCCTCGGCCACCGCGCGGGCCGCGGCGAGGCCGGTGGCGAGATCGGTCTTGAGGTCGTCGATGTTCTCGAGGCCGACCGACAGGCGCACCAGGCCCGGCGTGACGCCCGCGGTGAGCTGCTGCTCCGGGGTCAGCTGCGAGTGCGTGGTCGACGCCGGGTGGATGACCAGGCTGCGCACGTCGCCGATGTTGGCGAGGTGGCTGAACAGCGCGAGGTTGTCCACCAGCGCGCGGCCCGCGTCCACGCCGCCCTTGAGCTCGAAGGAGAGCACGGCGCCGACGCCCTTGGGCGCGTACCTGTTGGCCGCGGCGTACCAGGGGCTGGTCGGGAGGCCGGAGTAGTTCACCGACGCGACGTCGGGGTGCGCCTCCAGGAACTCCGCGATCTCCTGCGCGTTCTGGGTGTGACGCTCGACGCGGAGGGAGAGGGTCTCGATGCCCTGGATCAGCTGCCAGGCGCTCGCCGGCGCGATGGCCGCACCGAGGTCGCGCAGCAGCTGCACGCGCGCCTTGATGATGTAGGCGAGGGAGTCGCCGACCGCGGCCGTGTAGCTCGCGCCGTGGTACGACGGGTCGGGCTCGGTGAGGCCGGGGAACTTCTCGACGTTCTTCGACCACTCGAAGGTGCCGCCGTCGACGATGATGCCGCCGATGACCGTGCCGTGGCCGCCGAGGAACTTGGTGGCCGAGTGGACGACGATGTCGGCGCCGTGCTCGAACGGGCGGATGAGGTAGGGGGTCGCGATCGTGTTGTCGACGATCAGCGGCACGCCGGCCTCGTGCGCCACGTCGGCGACGGAGCGGATGTCGAGGATGTTGATCTTCGGGTTCCCGATGGTCTCGGCGAAGAACAGCTTGGTGTTCGGGCGGACGGCGCGGCGCCACTCCTCCACGTCGTCCTGGTTCTCGACGAAGGTGGTCTCGATGCCGAGCTTGGCCAGCGTGTACTTGAACAGGTTGTAGGTGCCGCCGTAGATCGAGCTCGACGAGACGATGTGGTCGCCGGCCTGCGCGATGTTGAGCACGGCGAAGGTCTCCGCGGCCTGGCCGGAGGCGACCAGCAGCGCGCCAGAGCCGCCCTCGAGGGCCGCGAGCCGCTCCTCCACGACCGCCTGGGTCGGGTTCTGGATGCGGGTGTAGATGTTGCCGAACTCGGCGAGCGCGAACAGGTTCTTGGCGTGCTCGGCGTTGTCGAAGACGTAGGAGGTCGTCTGGTAGATCGGCGTGGCGCGGGCCTTGGTCACCGGGTCCGGCGCGGCGCCGCTGTGGATCTGCTTGGTCTCGAACTGCCACTGGGCGGCGTCGGTCATGGCGTCTCTCCTTCGGGTGAAGCGTTGGGTGAGGGCTGTCGTGGCGGCAGTGCCACCGCCTCCAGATCGAGGCTAGGGCTGCACGCTTCGGCCGGCAACGCACCCGCAACACGCCGTAACCCGGAAGAATGGGGGCCATGAGCAGACGTGTGGTCGTGACGGGAGCGAGTTCGGGTATCGGTGCGGCGACGGTGCGCCTGTTCCGCGAGCGGGGGTGGGAGGTCGTCGGCGTCGCCCGCCGCGACGACCGCCTCCGCGAGCTGGCGCAGGAGACCGGCGCCGAGGTCTTCGTGGCCGACGTGACCCGCCAGGAGGACGTCGACGCCCTCCGCGACCACCTCGCCGCGACCGGCCCGGTGCACGCGCTGATCAACAACGCCGGCGGCGCGAAGGGCCTCGACTCGGTCGAGAAGTCCGCGATCGACGACTGGACCTGGATGTACGAGGTCAACGTCCTCGGCACCAAGCGCATGATCACCGCCCTGCTGCCGCTGCTGCGGTCGGCGGCGGCGGAGTCGGGGCACGCGGACATCCTGAACCTCACCTCCATCGCCGGGCACACCGCCTACGTCGGCGGGGGCGGCTACAACGCGGCGAAGTTCGCGCAGCACGCGCTCACCGAGGTGCTGCGGCTGGAGCTGAACGGCGAGCCGATCCGCGTCGTGGAGGTGGCGCCGGGGATGGTGGCGACCGAGGAGTTCTCGCTCGTGCGGTTCGGCGGCGACAAGGCCAGGCGCGACGCCGTGTACGAGGACGTGCCGGAGCCGCTCTCGGCGGAGGACGTCGCCGAGGCCATCGTGCACGCGCTCGGGCTGCCCGGACACGTCGACCTCGACCTGATCGTGGTGAAGCCGGTGGCGCAGGCCGCGCCGTACCGTCTGCACAAGGGGCCGCTGCAGGTCGCAGACTGAGGCAGGCGGACGGAGCGCAGGCGCGGAAGGGGGCGGGGATGGCGGACGACGCGAAACGGCAGCGCTGGGAGCGCGCCACCGCGTGGCCGGGCGTCGCGGCGAGCGCGCTCTTCCTCATCGCCTACTCCTGGAACATCCTGGAGGAGCACAAGCCGCCCGGCCACTCGGTCGTGCTGATCGCGGTCCTGATCGCGGTGTGGGCCTTCTTCGTGCTCGACTACGTCGTGCGGCTGAGCCTCGCGGAGCACAAGCTGCGGTTCGTCCAGCACAACCCGATCGACCTGCTGTCGGTGTTCCTGCCGGCCGCACGGCCGTTCCGGCTGCTGACCGGCCTGTTCCGCCTCCCCGGCCTGCGCGGCAACACCGCCTCGCACCTGCGGCGGCGCGTGATCATCATCGCGGCGAGCTTCGTCGTCATGTTCATCTACGTCATCTCGCTCGCGGAGTTCCAGGTCGAGCGGTACGCGCAGGGCTCGAACATCCGCAGCTTCGGCGACGCGGTGTGGTGGGCGTGCGTCACGATGGCGACCGTCGGCTACGGCGACTACTACCCGGTCACGATCCCCGGCCGCGTGCTCGCGGTCGTGCTGATGATGGGCGGCGTCGCGATCGTCGGCACCGCGAGCGCGACGATCGTGTCGTACCTCAACGAGCGGACAGGGCACCTGCGCGCGAAGGAGGCGAGCCATCCCGAGCTCCGCGGTCAGGAGGAGGCCGCAGAGGAGCGGGAGGGCGAGGCGCCGTAACACGGACCGCGGCCGCTCCCGGCTCCAGGACAATGGGTGTCATGGAGTGGCAGACTTCCGCCGACACGGCCCCGTCGAGTTTCATCACGGAGGCGCAGGCGCGCTCGCTGCTCGGGAAGCCGCCGGCGAGCGGCGCCTGGAAGGAGTCCGACCCTGCCGGCTCCCGCCGGTTCGCGGGGATCGGTGCCTTCTCGTTCGAGAGCGGGGAGAGCCTCCCCTTCGTGCGCGTCGCGTACGAGACCTGGGGCGAGCTGAGCCCCGAGCGGGACAACGCCGTGCTGGTGGCCCACGCGCTCACCGGCGACAGCCACGCGGTCGGCGCCTCCGGCCCCGGCCACCCGACGGCCGGCTGGTGGCAGGGCGTCATCGGCCCCGGCAAGGCGATCGACACCGACCGCTGGTTCGTGGTCGTGCCGAACATGCTCGGCGGGTGCCAGGGGACGACCGGTCCCGCCTCCATCGCCCCGGATGGCGCGGAGTGGGGGCCGCGGTTCCCGTTCACGACCATCCGCGACCAGGTGAACGCCCAGGCGGCGCTGGCCGACGCGCTCGGCATCGACCGCTGGGCCGCGGTGGTCGGCGGCTCGATGGGCGGCATGCAGGCCCTGGAGTGGGCGGTCATGTTCCCGGAGCGGGTCGAGCGGCTCGCGATCCTCGCCGCTCCCCCGTTCTCGACCGCCGACCAGGTCGCGCTCAACTCGGTGCAGATCGAGGCCGTCCGCACCGACCCGCTGTTCCGCGGCGGGCTCTACTACGACGCGGGCGACGGCGACGGCCCGCACCGCGGGCTGGCGCTCGCCCGGCGGATGGCGCTGCTCAATTACCGCAGCCCGGACGAGCTCAACGAGCGCTTCGAGCGGACCTGGCAGAGCGGCATCAGCCCGCTCGGCGGCGGCGGCCGGTTCGCGGTCGAGTCGTACCTCGACTTCCACGGCAACAAATTCACCCGGCGCTTCGACGCCAACAGCTACATCACGCTCGTGCAGGCGATGAACTCGCACGACGTCGGCCGCGGTCGCGGCGGGCTGGCAGCGGCGCTGTCGCGCGTCACGGCGCGCACCCTGGTGCTCGGCATCGACTCCGACCGGCTGTTCCCCGTCGAGGGCCAGGAGCTGATCGCGGCGCACCTGCCCGACACGATCGACGGTAGAGTTCCAGTGGTGATCAGGTCCGACTTCGGTCACGACGCGTTCCTGATCGAAGACGACGCCGTCGGCGAGCACCTGCGGAGGCTGCTCGCAGCGTGAGGGGAACGGAGGGGCATGTCGCGCATCCAGAAGGAGCGTGATCGACTCCTCGCCTCCACGGCACGGACGGTCGGCCTGACGGCGACCGCCACCGCCTTCCTCTGCCTGAGCATCCCTGACACGCTTCCGCTGCCGCTGTATCTGGCCTCTCTGGTGCTGCTCGCCTGCATGGGCGTGGCGCAGTACGAGCTGGCCGGCCTGCAGCGCCCGGTGGTGTGGATGACGGTGATCGCCGTCGCCGGGATCTCGCTCGTCCTCATCCACCTGCTCCCCGCCGCTCCCCTGGGCGCGTCGGCGGTGAGCGCGGTCGCGGTGATCGCCGCGGCGGGCGTCGCGTGCCTCGCCATCCCGGCCGTGACCTCCCGCGCCCGCATCCTGCTGCTCGGCGGCGCCGGCCTCGCGACGCTCGCCGCCTCCACCGCGACCCTCCTGGCTACCGGCTCGCGGATGATCGAGCCGCTGCTGCTGATCGTCGCCGGCTGGGTGACGCTCACCGCGACGGGCATCTGGCTCGCCCGCACGGTCCCGCGCACGCTCAAGCGCATCTCGACCATGAGCCGCGCCTACCGCGTCGAGCGGCAGGCCAGCGAGACGGAGGCGCGGCGCCGGCAGGGCGCGCGCCTCCTCCACGACACGGTGCTGGCGACGCTGACCCTGCTCGCACACTCCGGCGTCGGCGTCGGCGTCGGCGCGCTGCGGGAGCAGGCCGCCGAGGACGCGGCCCTGCTGCGGCAGCTGCGCCTCGGCTTCACGCCGGACCCCTCCCGCTCAGGCGACTACCGGCTGAAGCCGGTCGAGGAGTCGACCCTCGGCAACACGCTCGAGTCGGTCAAGCAGCGCTTCCGGCGCATGGGCCTGGAGGTCAACTGGCATGGTGCCGGGCAGGTGTTCCTGCCGAGCGACGTGCTCGACTCCTTCCTGCTGGCGCTCGGCGAATGCCTGGAGAACGTGCGCAGGCACTCGGGCGTCAACGAGGCGCACGTGACGATCACCGACGACGAGACCACGGTCCGCGCGATGGTGACCGACGCGGGCAAGGGCTTCGACGTCGCCACCATCGGGGAGGGCCGGCTCGGCTACACGGAGTCGATCGTCGCCCGGCTGCGCGACGTCGGCGGCAACGCCCGCCTGTTCTCGTCCCCCGGCAGCGGGACGACCGTGGTGCTGGAGGTGCCGAAGTGACCCGCGCTGACGAGCGCACCATCCCGCGCGGGCCGCTCGGGCACCCCGCGGAGGGCGACGAGCGCGACGCGCTCGGCCGCGCCCGGCTCGACCTGGGCTTCAACGTGGCCGCGCTGACGCTCATCCTGTTCCTGTTCTTGATGTTCCTGCTCACCGCTGCGGCGCTGCCCGCGCCGCCGCTGAGCATCGGCGCATGGGCGCTCGTCGCCGGGACGCTCGTCGCCGCGCTGGTGCTGCGCTTCCGGCTGCCCGACGAGCTGCCGCTCTGGCTGTTCGTTGTCGCCCTCGTGGCGTGGGGCGCCGCCGTGGTGCTGGATGTCGCGGGCACCGCGAGCAGCACCGACTGGTATCCGCTCACCGCCGCAGCGGCCGTCGGTCCGGCGCTGCTGCTCTGCGCGCCCGTCCGCCCGGCGCGCGAGATCGTCGCCGCCTCCGGCGTGCTCGGCGTCGTCCTCGCCGCGGTGTTCGGCCTGCGGGCGGGCATCGACCCGCAGCTGCTCGGGCCGTCGTTCGCCACCATCGCGATCGCGGTCGCCCCACCCCTGATCGGCGTGCAGATCGTGCGCGCCCTGCGGCGGCTGGTCCAGCTGGAGCTCGACCTCGTGCAGGTGCAGAGCACGGTCTCCTCTCCCGGCTACGCGGTGGGGATGATGGCGTCGGAGGAGCTCGCCCGGCTTGACCTCGCCGCCGAGCGCCTGCTCGACGGCGTCGCGACCGGCCGCACCCCGCTGCCCCTCGACGAGACCACGGCCGAGACGGCGGCGACGATCGCGACGGACCTGCGCCTCCACCTCATCCAGGGCCGCAAGGAGACCTGGCTGTACCACGCGGTGACCGAGTCGGCACTGCTCGGCCCGGCCGTGACACTCACCGACGCCGACGGTCTCGCCGCCGGGCTCGCGCGGGATCAGCGCGACGGCCTCCTCACGGCGGTGTGGCTGCTCATCAGCGACCCGGTGCGCGCGGGCACCGGCCAGCCGCGGTCGCTGTCGCTCGACATCACCCGGCCGGAGCAGCAGCCCGCCAGCCCCGGCACCGGTGCGACAATGTCCATCGTGATCAGAACGACCGGTGTGCCGCGAAACGGGGTAGACCCTGCGGCGTGGCAAGCTATCCGTAAGGTGGGCCGCTACGTCGAGTCGTTCTCGCGCTCGACGCTCCGGATCGAGATCACCACCGTGAGCGATGTCGCGGCCGCGCTGGGCTGACCCAGCCGGCCGCTGGAACCTGAAGAGAGGCAGCCGTGAGCGAGGCACCCCCCATCCGAATCGCGATCGTCGACGACCACAAGATGCTGCTCGGCGCCCTCACCGAATGGATCCGCAGTGCTGCGGACGACATCCGGATGGTCGCCGCCGTCGCCAGCTGGCCCGAGCTGCTGACGCACCCGGAGTTCCCCGTCGACGTCGTGCTGCTCGACCTCGACCTCAAGGACAACATCCCGGTCTCGCTGAAGCTGTCGACGCTGAAGACCACCGGCGTGCGGACCGTGCTCATGAGCACGTACTCCGAGCCCGCGGTGGTGCGCGAGGCGCTGGCCGCCGGCGCCCTCGGCTACCTCGTCAAGAGCGAGGACGCCGAGATGATCGTGGAGGCCATCCGCGCCGCCAGCAAGGGCGAGTCGTTCATCTCGGCCGAGCTCGACCTCGCGCTGAACGCGGGCGAGGCCGGTGCGGCGCCGAAGCTCAGCGCGCAGGAGCGCCGCGTGATGGCGCTGTACGGCGCGGGCGAGCCGGTCAAGGCCGTCGCCTTCCAGCTCGGCATCTCGGACGAGACCGCCAAGAGCTACCTGAAGCGCATCCGCGAGAAGTACCGCGTGGCCGGCTACGACGTCGGCACGAAGGTGGCGCTGCGCAAGCGCGCCATCCAGGACGGCATCCTCCTCCAGAACGACTGACCCCGCCGCTGCCCGGCCACCAGCCGCCGAGCACAGGAAAAACGCCCCGACACGCCGAGTGCGCGGGGCGTTTTCC
>NZ_JBPGXM010000005.1:0-64369 GCF_056755495.1 Leifsonia sp. KNZ12-8B | reverse complement strand
CCGTCCGGCGGCCGCCGCCGGACGGCGTGTCGTGACAACTCGATGACCCGGCTGTGGAGAACTCAGCGGGTCGGCAGCAGCAACATCCCGTCGCCGACGAGCCCGCGCACGGCCGGGAGGAGGTCGTCGCGCAGGGCGGTCCCGTCGACCTCCAGCAGCTGGGCGAGCGCGGCGACGATGGCCGCGACGCTCAGCTCGCCGTCGCTCGCGCCGACGAGCGCCGCGAGCCCGGTGTCGGCCGCGACGGCCCTGCCGAAGCCGCCGCCCTGCCGGAGCAGGATCGCGGTGGGCGCGTCCGCGCCCGGCCAGAGGTGCCGCTCCTCCGTCACATCCGGCGCGACCGTGAGGCTGAGTGCCGCGAGCGCGTCGTCGTCGAGGGCCGCCTGCGCGTCGTGGGCGCTCAGGCACGCGTCGAGGTGCACGCCGAGGCCGGCCTCGTTGGCGCCGAGCGACCCGTGGAGGCGCTCGAACCTCCGCAGGGTCGGCTCCGCCTCCGCGCGGCGCAGGAGGAGGTAGCCGAAGCCGACCGCCGCGACCTCGCGCGCCTCGAAGTCGTCCAGCCAGGCGCCGAGCAGCCGGTCGAAGGCGGCGGTGCCCGGCCGCGTGCCGCCGTCGCGGATCCAGGTCTCGGCGTAGCGGGCGGCGTCCTCGGTATCGCGCTCGATCACCCACGCGTCGAGCGGCGTGGGCGAGGCGTCGACCCAGCCGCGCACCCGCATCAGGCCGTCCTCGGTCGGTCGGTACTCCCAGTTGCCGAGGAGCTGCGCGACGCCTCCCGGGGTGAGGTGCTCGCCGCAGTCGCGGACGAACGCGGCGACCAGAGCGTCGCCGACCATCCCGCCGTCGCGGTACTCGTAGGCGGGCACGCCCTCCACCCGCGGCGTGATCACGAACGGCGGGTTGGACACGATGTGGTCGAACCGCTCCCCCGCCACCGGCTCGAACATGCTGCCGAGCCGGAACTCGATGCCGTCGATGCCGTTGAGCTCGGCGTTCAGGGCCGCCAGTTCGAGGGCGCGCGGCGAGATGTCGGTCGCGACCACGCGGTCGGCGTGCCGGCGGGCGTGCATCGCCTGGATCCCGCAGCCGGTGCCGAGGTCGAGGGCGGTCGCCACCCGCCGCTGCAGCATGAGCCCGCTGAGGGTGAGGGAGGCTCCGCCGACGCCGAGCACGTGATCCTCGGGCAGCGCGTGGCCGAGCGCCAGCTCGCCGAGGTCGGAGACGATCCACCACTCCGCCTCGCCGTGCGCGTCCTCGAACGCGTAGGGGCGGAGGTCGAGAGCCGGGGCCAGCGCACCCGCCTCGGCGTCGCGCACCAGGCCGAGCGCGGTCGCCCCGGCCGCACCGAGCGACGGGAGGGCGGCCTCCACGTCGGCCGCGGCGGTCGGCAGTCCCAGCACGAACAGCCGGGCCAGGGTCGTGAGCGCCGACGGTCCGCGCGCGGCGACCAGCCGGGCGACGGCGCGCTCGGCGGGGATGCGCTGCCCGCGATGCAGCGCCTCCGCCGCCTCCGCACCCCACAGCGCCTCCAGCGCGCCCACCGAGAACCGGGCGTCGGTCAGGTCGGCCCGCAGGGCGGCGAGGAGGGCGGAGCGGTCTGCTGACGGGTTCACCCGACCATTCAACCAGGGCACAATGGGCCGCGTGATCCGCAGGAGAGCCATCGTGACCGGAGTGGTGCAGGGCGTCGGGTTCCGCTGGAGCGCCCGCGAGAAGGCCCAGGAGCTCGGCGTGACCGGCTGGGCGAGGAACCGCCTCGACGGCACCGTCGAGACCGAGGTGGAGGGCGATCCGGAGGCGGTCGAGCGCATGCTCGACTGGCTGCGCGCCGGCCCGCCCGGCTCGGCCGTCGAGCGCGTCGACGTCGCGGACGCCACGCCAGACGGCGACGACGCGTTCCGCATCCGGGCGACGGCGTAGGGCGCCCGCCGGGCCGGAGGTCCACAATAGGGCACATGACCCGTGCGACCCTCCTCACCATCACCGCGCCGACCGGCTCCCCGGCATCGGGCGACCCCGGCTACGCTCTCGCCGACTTCGACGCCCCGCAGGTGCGGATCACCGACCTCGCGGTCACGCGCGGCGACGGCGTCTTCGAGACCATCGCCGTGATCGATGGGCACCCGCAGGCGCTCGAGCCGCACCTCGCGCGGCTGGCGCACTCCGCCGCGCTGCTCGACCTGCCGGAGCCGACGGCCGCGGTGTGGCGGGAGGCCGTGCTCGCCGGGGTGCGCGACTACCGCGAGCGCAACGGCGAGGCCGGCAGCGGCGAGCTGTACGCCAAGCTCATCTACACGCGCGGGGTGGAGGGCGCCGGGCGGCCCAGCGGGTGGATCTTCGTCGACGAGGGCGAGGACTTCTCGGCCCAGCGTCGCGGCATCCGGGTGGTGACGCTCGACCGCGGCGTCCGGCACGACATCGCCGAGTCCGCGCCGTGGCTGCTCGCGGGCGCCAAGACGCTCTCGTACGCGGTGAACCGGGCGGCCCAGCGGGAGGCGGTGCGCCGCGGCGCGGACGACGTCGTCTTCCTGAGCTCCGACGGGTATGCGCTGGAGGGGCCGACCTCCAACGTCATCGTGCTGGCGGACGGCGTCGTGCGCACCCCGCAGACCGACCAGGGCATCCTCGCCGGCACGACGCAGGCCGCGGTGTTCGAGTTCTTCGAGGAGCGCGGTCTCGCCACCGAGTACCGCCGGATCACCTGGGAGGAGCTGCTCGACGCGGACGCGCTCTGGCTCGTGTCGAGCGTCCGGATGGCCGCGCCGGTGACCCACCTCGACGACCGCGAGTACCCGGTCGACGCCGAGCTGACCGCCGACCTCAACCGGTACCTCCTCTCGCGGACCGAGTGAACGGGAGCGGCGGGACGCGCGCCGCACCCCGCCATCACGCGCCGCACCGCGCCGAACCCCGCCGCAACACGCCGAAACGCGGCGATTCGCGGTCGCCCAACGGTCCGCTTAGGCTGTACGCACTGCACCGGCGACGAGGCCGGTGCCGCCCGCGGCGAGGGGAGGGTGACGTGAACGAGCAGGTGCCGCGCAGCATCGAGGTGCTGCGCCAGCAGGCCCGCGACGAGCTCAGCGCCATCATCGAGCACCGCTGCCGCGCCGGCGAGGACCCGTGGCAGTTCATCCCCGATCTGCCGAGCGTCGACGAGCAGGTCGTGATCGCGCTGCGAGCCGGCGCCATCGAGGACTTCGACCTCGCCGAGGAGCAGTCGCGCGCCCATCACCCGGCAGCGGGCCGCGAGACGTTCGCCCGGTTCGAGTACGCCGTGCTGCGCCGCATCGCCCTGGAGCACCCGGAGCTGAGCGAGGCCGTCTGGGGCATGCTCGACCGCGTCGAGCGCGCCTGACCGGCGCGACACCGGCCCTGGCGACCCGGCGCCGCCACCGCTAGCGTGTGCCCATGGGTATCGTCACCGCCGACATCGCCGTCTCGCTCGACGGCTTCGCAGCAGGACCGGATCAGACGCTCGACGAGCCGCTGGGCCACGGCGTCGAGAACCGGCTGCACAGCTGGATGTTCGAGGAGGCCGACGAGCACGCCGACGAGATCGCCGCGATCACCACCGCCGGCGCCTACGTGATGGGCCGCAACATGTTCGGCCCGATCCGCGGCGAGTGGCCGGCCGAGGGCGCGCCGCTCGCCGACTGGCGCGGCTGGTGGGAGGAGGACCCGCCGTACCACGCGCCCGTCTTCGTCCTCACGCACTACGAGCGCGAGCCCATCCCGATGGAGGGAGGGACGACCTTCTACTTCGTGACCGACGGCATCCACGCCGCGATGGACCGCGCGCGCGAGGCCGCCGGCGACCGCGACGTCTCCGTCGCCGGCGGCGCCGAGACGCTCAACCAGGCGCTCTGGGCCGGAGTGGTCGACGAGTTGCGCCTCCACGTCGTCCCGCACACCCTCGGCGCGGGCGAGCGCGTGTTCGACCGCGTCCCTCCGCTCGAGCTGGAGCTGCTGCGGTCGCGCGTCACGCCGTCGGTCGCGCACCTCACGTACCGGGTGCGGCCTCCAGCGCGTCCGCTGTCGTGACCGGCAGCCGGCACACGAAGTCGCGGCAGAGGTAGGCGGTCGGGAGGCCGTCCCTGGTGCCGCGGTCGGCGTACAGCTCGAAGCCGTCGGCGGCGAACGCGGCGGCCGCGTCCTCGGCGGCGAGCGCCACCAGCGGCGCAGGATGCCGCCGTGCCGCCCGCACGAGACCCTCCGGGTCGGTGGAGGCTGCGCCCTCTGCCGACCCGGCCGGTGTCACGACCACGAGCTGCTCCGCGCCTCCGTCCAGCCGCGCCATGAGCGCCAGCGCCGCACCGAACGCGCTCGGCGTCTGGACGGCCGGCAGGGCGACCAGCCGCATCGCCTCACGCGCGGCCCGCTCGTACCTCCGCTCCCCCGTCAGGAGGAACAGCGTGTGCGCGGCCGACGCCGTCGCCGACAGGCCAGAGGGATACGCACCCTCGGACGGGTCGACCTGCACGGCCAGCCCGGTCGACGCGAGCACCGGGTCACCGCCTCCCGGCGCCTCGAACGGGCATGGCCGGTCCGACGCACCCGCCTCCGCCGCCTCCAGGCACAGGTCGACGAGGTCGCGGGCGGCCGAGGCGGCGCCCGTGTCGCCCGCGGCGAGAGCGAGCTCGAGCAGCCCGCCCGCGAAGGCGCCGTAGTCCTCGAGGGTGGCTCCGGCCTCCGACACCCGGTCGCCGAGCGAGACGCGCAGCAGCGTGCCGTCGTCGCGGCGGTGGCGGTCGAGGAGGGTCCGGGCGGCCTCCTGCGCGGCCACGATCCAGGCGGGACGGTCGAGGATGCGCGCCGCGCGGGCGAGCGCGCCGATGGCGAGCCCGTTCCAGCCGGTGAGCACCTTGGCATCGACCGGCGGCGGCTCGAGCCGCGCGCGCTCGGCTGCCGGCCGACGGTAGTACTCGCCCTCGACGCGGGCGCCGTCGATCACGCTCTCGGAGTCCTGCGCCGACGCGAACCCGCCGCCCGGCCGGCGCAGCACGTCGAGGAGGAACGCCGCGACGCCGTCGGCCGTCCGCTCGGCCCACGCCTCGCCGGTCTGCTGCCATGCGGTCGCGTACGCCTCCAGCAGCAGGGCGTTGTCGTAGAGCATCCGCTCGTAGTGCGGGTCGCCCCAGTCCCGCCTGGTCGCGTAGCGGAAGAAGCCGCCGTCGACGGGGTCGCGCAGCGGGGAGTCCGCCATGCGTCGCAGCGTCCTCGCCGCCAGCTCGTGCCCGGCGGGGCGCGACTGCAGGAAGCCGAGCACGGGCGCGACCGGGAACTTCGGTGCGGTGCCGAAGCCGCCGAACTCCGGGTCCTCCGCCGCCGCCAGCTGCTCGATCGCCGCATCCAGCGCGCGCCCGTCCGGGAGGTCGGAGGCCGCTGTGGCCGCCTCGGACGCGGCGGCGAGCGCGGCCGCCACCCGTCCCGCGTCGGACTCCACCTGCTCGCGCCGCTGCAGCCAGGCGTCCTCGACCGCGTCGAGCACCTGGCGGAAGGAGGCGCGTCCGGCGACGGGCAGCGGCGGGAAATACGTCCCGGCGAAGAACGCCAGGCCGGACGGCGTCGCGAATACGGTCAGCGGCCAGCCGAGGTTGTCGGTGAAGGCGCTCGCCGCGGTCAGGTAGGCCGCATCGACCTCGGGATGCTCCTCCCGGTCGACCTTGATGGCCACGAAGCGCGGGTTCAGCTCGGCGGCGAGCGCGGGGTCGGAGAAGCTCTCGCGCGCCATCACGTGGCACCAGTGGCAGGTGGCGTAGCCGATGGAGATGAGCACCGGCACGTCGCGCCGCCTCGCCTCCGCGAACGCCTCCGGCCCCCAGGGGAACCAGTCGACGGGGTTGTCCGCGTGCGCGCGCAGATAGGGGCTGATCGCATCCGCGAGCCGGTTCGCCATGCGCACACCCTACGACCTGCGGGCGCGAAGGGAACCCGTGGACGACCCCGACGGCGCTGGTAGCGTGGAGGACATGGTTGCAAACGCAAATATCCCCACCCTGACCCTGAACAACGGGACCACCATTCCCCAGCTGGGCTTCGGCGTCTTCCAGGTCGACCCGGCCGAGACCACCCGCATCGTGACCGACGCGCTCGAGGTCGGCTACCGCCACATCGACACCGCGGCCATCTACGGCAACGAGGAGGGCGTCGGCCAGGCCATCGCCTCCTCCGGCATCCCCCGCGAGGAGCTGTTCGTGACCACCAAGCTGTGGAACGACCGGCAGACCGACGCCGAGGCGGCCTTCGACGAGTCGCTCGCCAAGCTGGGCCTCGACTACGTCGACCTGTACCTCATCCACTGGCCGGCGCCGCAGCGCGACAACTACGTCCAGGCCTGGACGTCGCTCGAGAAGATCTACGCTTCGGGCCGCGCCAAGGCGATCGGCGTCTCCAACTTCCTCGTGCCGCACCTCGAGCGACTGCTGGCCGAGACCGAGGTCGTGCCCGCCGTCAACCAGATCGAGCTGCACCCGGCGCACCAGCAGCCGGAGATCACGGCGTTCGCGCGCGAGCACGGCATCGAGATCGAGGCGTGGGGTCCGCTGGGCCAGGGCAAGTACCCGCTGTTCGAGGCTGCTGAGGTCGCCGGTCCCGCCGAGTCGCACGGCAAGACGCCGGCGCAGGTCGTCATCCGCTGGCACCTGCAGACCGGCAACATCGTGTTCCCGAAGTCGAACCGCCGCGAGCGCATGGCCGAGAACTTCGACGTGTTCGACTTCGAGCTCACCGCCGACGAGGTCGCCGCGATCACGGCGATGGAGCGCGAGGGCCGCGTCTCGGCCCACCCGGACGAGGTCAACTGACCCGGCGCACCCGGCCCGCGCCCGCCGGTCCCGCTAGGCTCGCGTCGTGCGCATCACCACGATCACGGGGAAGATCAGCTACATCGTCGGCGGCTACGCACTGCTGCTGGTGCTGAACCTGTTCGTCTTCATGCAGCTGGTCAACCCGACCTTCGACGTGGTGATCGTGGCGCTGCTCAACTTCGCCTATGTCGGGATCGGCGTGCGCACCTTCCGCGGTGCGGGCGAGAACCGCACCGACCCGCGCCCCTGGTGGCGCGCCACCGCGAGACCCGCCGCCGGCTACTGGATCGGCGGCGGTCTCGCGGCCGCGGCCTTCGTCTCCGGCGTCGGCGCCCTCTCCAGCCGCCCCGAGAGCTCCTTCGTGCCGACGGTCGCGTGCCTGAGCTACGCGGTGATCGCGGCGTACTACCTCCACTCGTCGTTCCGGCTGCGGAGCATGGATGTGGCCTAGTTGTGGGCGTTCAAGTCAGTCTTCTTCGCCCCCGCGCTTGCGCGTTTCGCGGATACTGAGGCCCTTGTAAAGGCTCTGATGGACGTATGCCGCACCTGCAGCCGGTAGACGCAGATCAGCCTCCTCAGCCTTGAACCGCGTGGATCCGGCACCGGACAGGCGAACACCAATAACTGAGTACTCGAACAGCCGCTCTTGAAGGGCGCGTACACCGTACGTCTCTACAAGCCCGGGAACGTTTCGTTCCAATACTGCGGCCAGCTCATCCAATGAGTCGTATCGGTGCACCTCTTGCCTGAGCGCTTCCAGTAGCTCACCGAAGTCGGGGAATACCTTCGAATACTCCTGAACGAGGTCGCTAACCTTCCAGGAGCTGTAGCGCTCCTCCGCGTTTCGGATGTCGTCCTTGGTTATCCGCAACGCGGAGTCACCGGCGACTCGGGCACATTCGTCAAGAAACTGAAGGACTTCGCGCGGGCGCAGAAATGTCCGCTTGACGATGTAATTGAAAGGCGAGATCGATCCACGCATCTCGCCCTCCTCGAACAGTTCATCGACAAGCAAACCCTCAGGCAACCGTTTCTGAACCATCTCATGGAGAAGTTCCGGCGTCCAACGGATGGACTCCTCGAGTGAGCGGTGCTTGTCCTTGTCGTCGAAGAGCAAGCTGTCGTAGATGTCCGATCTGATGAACGTCAGGACGCGCAGGCCAGCGTCTCGCTCGGAAGCACGAAATTCGTCATTCAAGTCTTTGGCGGCTTTGAGAAGACCCACCATCAACGAAGCGGACTCACTCGAACCATCCCACGAATCGTCTAGGCGGTCGAGCGCTACAACCATTCCATCTTCTCTTATGGCGGGAGCCACCAAACCCATGAGATGACTGGCGATGGCGGGAGTGAGCGGAACGTCTCTCTTCTCCCCCGAAGCACCAATTCCGAACCCAAAGGCGCTTAGGTTGAAGCTTTTCAACCCCTTTACGATCGACTTCGCCGTCTTCCCAAGGCCGGGTTTTATCGTGCCATAGTTGTCATCGAGAAACCGCTTGACCTTCTTCAGCTTTTCGCCTGTTGCGGGTGTCCAGGTCCGCTCCAGACCCACCAATTCCCCGGCGATTTCAATTGCCAGCGTCAGTTTCCACGCATTTGTATGTGCTTGCTCTTCAAGGATTCCTTGCTCCTTGTAGTCGCGTAGCGCACTCCACGCATACTGATCTGGCGTCAGTAGCAGTACCACGGTCTCTGGGCGAGAGCTATCGGAAACTAGCT
Source organism: Leifsonia sp. KNZ12-8B (assembly GCF_056755495.1). Classification (NCBI taxonomy): domain Bacteria; kingdom Bacillati; phylum Actinomycetota; class Actinomycetes; order Micrococcales; family Microbacteriaceae; genus Leifsonia; species Leifsonia sp. KNZ12-8B. The sequence continues at coordinate 55,841 of NZ_JBPGXM010000005.1, read as the reverse complement.
TAGGTAGGTGACCAAAGAGTGCAGATTTTCCACTGCCCTTCCTTCCAAGGAAGGTGCGCCGACGACCACTGAGTGCGGCATTCACGTATGGAGTTGTAACGAAATACCTCTGGAGCCCAGAATCGGACTCGGCATCGATACCGCCGAAGTCCAGGTCGCCCAGTGTGAGTCCGAGGTCATAGAGTTCCGCCACGGCGAAAGCTTGGCAGACTGAACCGCGTTCGCGAAGAAATTCCATCGTCGTGTCTTCAATAACTCTCACGGGGGTGCCGCCCGGTAGACTGGAGGGCTCATGTCAGCGCCCGCCGCCTCCCTCCCCCGCATCACGTTCCCGCCCGAGCTGCCCGTCTCGCAGAAGCGGGACGAGATCGCGCGCGCCATCCGCGACAACCAGGTCGTGATCGTCGCGGGCGAGACCGGATCGGGCAAGACCACCCAGCTGCCGAAGATCGCGCTCGAGCTGGGGCGCGAGCGCATCGGGCACACGCAGCCGCGCCGGCTCGCCGCCCGCACCATCGCCGAGCGCATCGCGGAGGAGCTGGGCCAGCAGGTCGGCGGCCTCGTCGGCTACCAGGTGCGCTTCACCGACCGCGCATCGGCCGACACCCGCATCAAGCTGATGACGGACGGCATCCTGCTGAACGAGATGCACCACGACCGGCTGCTGCGCCGCTACGACACGATCATCATCGACGAGGCGCACGAGCGCAGCCTCAACATCGACTTCCTGCTCGGGTATCTCAAGCAGCTCCTCCCGCAGCGGCCCGACCTCAAGCTGATCATCACGTCGGCGACGATCGACCCGGAGAGCTTCGCCGCGCACTTCGCCGCCGCCGACGGCACCCCGGCGCCGATCGTCGAGGTGAGCGGCCGCACCTACCCGGTCGAGGTCCGCTACCGGCCGCTCGTCGCCGAGGTCATGGATGACGAGGACGACCCCGACCCCGTCCCCTCGGCCGACCGCGACTACCTGCAGGGCATCAACGACGCGCTCGACGAGCTGGCCAGGGAGGCGCCGGGCGACGTGCTCGTGTTCCTCTCGGGCGAGAACGAGATCCGCGACGCCGCCGACGCGATCCGCGGCCGCAACCTCCCCGGCACCGAGGTGCTGCCGCTGTACGGGAGGCTGTCCTCCGCCGAGCAGCACCGCGTCTTCCAGCCGTCCACGGTCCCCGGCGTCCGGCGCCGCGTGATCCTCGCCACGAACGTCGCGGAGACGAGCCTGACCGTGCCCGGCATCAAGTACGTCGTGGACGCGGGAACCGCCCGCATCAGCCGCTACAGCGTGCGCGCGAAGGTGCAGCGCCTCCCGATCGAGGCCGTGTCGCAGGCGAGCGCGAACCAGCGCTCCGGCCGGTCGGGCCGCACCAGCGACGGCATCGCGATCCGGCTCTACTCGCAGGAGGACTTCGAGAAGCGGCCCGAGTTCACCGAGCCGGAGATCCTGCGCACCAACCTGGCCGCGGTCATCCTGCAGATGATCTCGCTCGGCCTCGGCGACATCGCCGCGTTCCCCTTCCTCACCCCGCCCGACTCGCGCGGCATCAAGGACGGCCTCGACCTCCTCACCGAGCTCGGTGCGATCACGAAGGGCAAGGACGGCGAGAACCGCCTGACGAAGGTCGGCCGCTCGCTCGCGCTGCTGCCGATCGACCCGCGGTTCGCCCGGATGGTGGTGGAGTCGAAGCAGCACAACACCTCCCGCGAGGTCATGGCCATCGTCGCCGGCCTCACCGTGCAGGACCCCCGAGAGCGCCCGGTCGAGAAGCGCGGCAGCGCCGACGAGAAGCACGCCAGGTTCGTCGACCCGACGAGCGACTTCCTCACCCTGCTCAACCTCTGGAACTATCTGGAGGACAAGCAGCGCGAACTCTCCTCGAGCGCCTTCCGCCGGCTCTGCAAGGCCGAGTACCTCAACTTCCTGCGGGTGCGGGAGTGGCAGGACGTCTACCGCCAGCTGCGGCAGCTCGCGAAGCCCGTCGGCCTGACGATCGGCGACCCGCGCGTCGACCCCGACGGCATCCACAAGTCGCTGCTCGCCGGACTGCTCTCGCACATCGGGCTCAAGGACCTCACCGCCTCCGGCAACAAGGGCGGGGCACGCTCGCGGCAGTCGGAGTACCTGGGCGCCCGGCAGGCCCGGTTCGTGATCTTCCCCGGCTCGGCGCTCGCCAAGAAGCAGCCGGCCGCCATCATGAGCGCCGAGCTCGTGGAGACCAGCCGCCTGTTCGCGCGGATGAACGCCGCCATCGACCCCGCATGGGCCGAACCGATCGCGGGCGACCTCTGCAAGCGGCAGTACAGCGAGCCGCACTGGGAGAAGAACCAGGGTGCGGTCGTCGCGTACGAGCGCGTCACGCTGTTCGGCGTGCCGATCATCCCGCGCCGCCGCATCCAATACTCGCGCATCGACGCCGAGCTCTCGCGCGAGCTGTTCATCCGGCACGCGCTGGTCGACGGCGAGTGGGACTCCAAGCAGGCCTTCGACCGCGCCAACCGCCGGCTGCGCGACGAGCTGCGCGAGCTGGAGGAGCGCACCAGGCGCCGCGACATCCTCAGCGACGACGAGGTCGTGTTCGAGTTCTACGACAAGCGCATCCCCGCGCACGTCGTCTCGACGCGCTCCTTCGAGGGCTGGTGGCGGAAGGCGCGCAACGAGACGCCCGACCTGCTCACCATGACGCCCGAGTCGCTGCTCGACGAGGAAGCGGCGGAGGTCGACGACGACGCCTTCCCGCCCGTCTGGCGGCAGGGCGACCAGCGGCTCACCCTGCGCTACCGGTTCGAGCCGGGCGCCGAGGACGACGGCGTGACCGTGCAGGTGCCGCTCCCGCTGCTCGCCGGACTGCTGCCGGACGGCTTCGATTGGCAGGTCCCCGGCCTCCGCCACGAGCTCGTGACCGCGCTCATCAAGTCGCTGCCGAAGGCGATCCGCCGCCAGGTGGTGCCGGCGGCCGACTGGGCGCAGCGCCTGCTCGGCGAGCTGGCCGGCACCGCGGGGATGCGCGCGCACGAGGGCGAGCGGCCGGCGGCCTCGCTCGTCGACACGCTCGCCGCCGTGATCTCGCGGCTCACCGGGTCGCGCGTCAGCGGCACCGACTTCGACCTCGACCGCCTCCCGCCGCACCTCCGGCCGACGTTCCAGGTGATCGGCGAGCGCGGGCGGCCGCTGGCCGCCGGCAAGGACCTGTCGGCGCTACAGGACCGCCTCCGCTCGCGCGCCCGCGACTCGGTCGCCAAGGTGGCGGAGGCGCGCACGCCCAACGCGATCGAGCGCTCGGGCATCACGACCTGGGACGTCGACGAGCTGCCCCGCTTCGTCGACTCGACCACGAAGGGCCCGGGCGGCTCCACGAACACGATCCGCGCCTACCCGGCGCTCGTCGACGACGGCCAGAGCGTCAGCATCCGCCTCATGAGCACGCCGGCCGACCAGGCCCGCGAGCTGCCGGGCGGCGTCAGGAGGCTGCTGCTCGCGAGCATCCCGTCTCCCGTCGCATACGTGCAGCAGCACCTGACCTCGAACGAGAAGCTCACCCTCGCGGCGAGCCCGTACCCGAACACGAAGGCGCTGTTCGACGACTGCCTGCTCGCGGTCATCGACTCGGTGCTGTACCGGATGAAGCCGGACGGCCTCGTCTTCATGCGCGCCGAGTTCGAAGCGGTGCGCGACCGCGTCTCCGCCATCGTGATGGACGCGATGTTCGAGACCGTCGCGCTGGTCACGCGCATCCTGACCGCCGCCCGGGCAGCGGAGAAGGCGATCTCGGGCACGACCGCGCTGGCGTACCTCGGGGCGCTCAACGACGCGAAGGCGCAACTCGCGGGGCTGGTGTTCCCCGGCTTCGTGTCGGCCACGGGCCTGGAGCAGCTGCGGCACCTCCCCCGCTACCTGAACGGCATCACGCAGCGCATCCAGGCCCTCCCGGTCAACCCCGGCCGCGACCGCGCGTGGCAGACCCAGGTGGAGACGGCCGTCGCGCTCTACACGGACGCCGGGGGCCGCATCCCGCTCGCCCCGCACTCGCCCGAGAAGATCGTGCACGCCCGGTGGATGCTGGAGGAGTTCCGCGTCTCCCTCTTCGCCCAGAGCCTCGGAACCGCCGAGACGGTGTCTCTCCAGCGCATCCGCAAAGTGCTGGGCGGCTAGTCGATACCTATTCTGTATTTCACGTTTCAGTGCTAACCTCCGTGAAAGGGGAGACCTGGCGGCGTCGTCCGCCCGGTGGACCGTCGATTCGATGATGAACGACATCGGAGCATGACGCTTCGATGGGACGGGAGATGACGTGAAGAGGAAGAGAAGAATCACGCTGGCTGCAGTCGGTGCGGCCGTGGCGGTCACGGTGGCTGGTTCGGTGTTCGCCGCGCCGGCGAGCGCGGTCGGAACCACGAACGGCAAGTGCACCTATTACGACTCGTATGTCGGCACCAGCACCGCAACAGACAACAGTTACACCTCCGGTCAGCAGAGCCTCTGCGGCTACGTGAAGATCCGGGTGGGGTACACCGCTTCGGGTGGAACGGCGCTCTACACGCCCTGGAAGCAGGCGTCCGGCTCGGTGGTTCAGGGCCCTGTCGGCTACCGGGTCTTCGGCGGCGAGCACGCCATCACAAGCCCGTCGCCCTTCGGCAGCACCCCTCTCATCCGCACGTGAGTCGGCCCCTGCTCGCGGCCCTCGTGGCGGGTCTCGTCGCGGGGAGTCTGGTCGGCTGCAGTGGGTCGGCCGGTTCGCCGGTCCACCCATCCGGTGCGGCGTCGATCTCCTCGCAACAGAAAGAAGCGCTGGCCGACGGAGGCGTCACCTGGGACGAGTATCAGACCGGCTTCCAGGCGTACCAGGCGTGCCTCTCGCGCAAGGGATACACGTTGGCCGCCCCGACGGTCAAGGGTGACCTCATGGACTTCGGCGTCCCCGCGGCCGCGGTGGAATCCGGCGTGGATGATGAGTGCTACCGAGACAACTGGGCGCAGGTCGATCAGCTCTGGCAGATCGCCCACGAGGACACCTCCGAATCCGCCCGGATCGTAGCCGACTGCCTGCGTTCCCGGGGGATCACGCCCGCGGACGACTACTCGGAGAACGTCGAGCTGGTGAAGGAACACGGCATCGACCTCGCGGATTGCCCGGTCGATGGATAGAACATCCAGCGGCCCTCGCCCGCGCAGACGGTGGACGGGACTCGCTGCGACCGCACTGCTGGCCGCCCTGTGGGGCACTCCACTGATCCTGCTCGTGACGAGCCTGGGCGGAGCCGAGCATGAGCAGCGCGAGTCGACAACGGGGACCCGTGGAGCACTCACGACGGTCGGAAGTCGGCACGTCGACGAGCGACGCGCAGTGATCATCACGGGTACGAGCGGAACGACGCCCACAGCGTTCGTGGACGTCCCGGGGACGATCACGGCCGTCACGGTGCGCGCCGGCGGAGCCGCGCTCTCCACGGGCACCGAGGTGATCTCGGTCGATGGGCACCCGCTGTGGGCGCTGCAGGGAGACTCGCCGCTGTACCGCGAACTGCGCGTCGGTGATTCCGGTGATGACGTTCAAGCCCTCGGTCATCTTCTGGTCTCGCTCGGGCTGTTGGATGCCGGCTTCGCCGATGACTCGTACGGGGTGCGCTATCACGAAGCCGTCCAACGGTTCCAGCACAGGGCCGGCTACGCCGAAGACGGCGTCTTCCAGCCCTCCTACGTCTTGTTCGTGCCACCGGACTTCGGTGCGATCACCGCGGTGAACGTCCGCATCGGGCAGCGCATCGCAGAGCAGGCGCCAGCGATCACGGGGACAGCACCCATCGTGTCGATCGGCGTGGAGCCGACCGATGGAGACGTGCTGCGACCGCCGGCCGGCGACGTCGGATACGCGGTGCGAATCGGTTCCGAGAAGGTCCCCGTATCAGCACTCCCGGTACCAGGCCAGGAGATCCCGAGCGTCTGGGCCGCCATCGCCGCGGGTGTCGGTCGCGGAGACCTCAAGAGCTCCCATACCGAGGGCGATGCCGTCTCGCAGACGCAGGTCGAGGGTGCGCAACTCGAGGCGGGGGCAGCACGGGCTTTCGGCAGCGTTCCAGCCTCCGCTGTATTCACGATGAAGGATGGCGCATCCTGTCTCTTCGTGGCGGGCACCGCCGAAGGCGATGCGTATGAAGCGGCGCCGGTTCCGGTGTCCGCCGACCCGGGAGAGGTTGGCGTGGCTCTCGTCCCTGCGAAGCTCATCGGGACGCGAGTGGCACGCGACCCCTCCGATCTCCCGGCTGAGACGTTGTCACGATGCAGGTGACGGTCCGCGATGCGACAGCTCGATACGGGTCCCGGGAGGTGTTCACCGGCTTCTCCGGCGTCTTCCCCTCCCACGCGGTGACAGCGCTCGTAGGCCCGTCGGGCAGCGGGAAGTCGACGCTTCTGGCGATGATCGCGGGGTTCCGAGCGCCATCCCGCGGCACCGTCACCCTCGGCGATGAGTCTGCGGCGCTGAAGCCATCCCCGTCGCTGGTGAGCTGGATCGCTCAGGACGCGAACATCATCGCGGCGCGTACCGCCCTCGACAACGTCATGATCGGCCCGCTGGCGGACGGCCTCCAGGTGGCTGATGCGGCCCGGCTCGCTCAGATCGCCCTCACCCGGGTGGGCCTCGGCGCGGAGATGGACATGCTCACGCGGTCCCTGTCCGGCGGCGAACGCCAGCGCGTAGCCGTCGCCCGTGCTCTCGCATCCGACAGACCGCTGATCGTGGCGGACGAGCCCTCGGCCGCGTTGGATGAAGCGAACACCAGAGAACTCGCCCGTGTCTTCGCGAAGGTCAGCGGGCACAGCACGATCATCGTCGCAACCCATGACCCGGTCATGATCGCTTCAGCGTCCTCCGTCGTCGCCCTCCGAGGGACGGCACCGTGAGCGTGCGCCACTGGAGGTTCCGGGCACTGCTGCGCGAGGCGCTCCGGAACGCGGTGAACCTCCGGTCGCGCACGATCATGAGCGTGGCGCTGGCGATCGTAGCCGGGTCGGTCGCCGCAGCCTTCTACGCCTCCGAATCCTCCCAGTTCTCCCAACGACTCCAGGAGTTGGAAGGCCGCGGAGTCAGCATCCTCACGCTGCGATCGACGTCGCCACGCACAGACGTCGAGATCAGCCGATCGTCATGCGAAGCCCTCACCCGCCTGCCGGAGGTGGATCGCGCCGGCCTGCTGATCGATGCGGGAACGCTCGACATCCCCGAGATCGGAGCCAACACCAGGGTCTTCACCGCAAGCAGCACCCTCTTCCGTCAACTGACGACAGAACCGGGCGTCATCGGCTCCGAACTCGGCCGAACGAATGGCGCACGGACGGTGACGGTGGCACCATCGCAGACTCGACAGCTCCTGACCGCGGTGCAGCAGCCGGAAGGCATCCCAACGAACAGGGCGGTCGTGCTCCCACTGCCCGCCGGCACGGGCTCCGGCCCGGTGTGCATCGTCTCGCTGACCCCGTTTCACGATCCTCGGACCCTCACCCCGCTCCTCGCCGCAGCGCTCGAGACCCGCGGCGGAGCGATACTCGGGAGCCCGCAGCTTTCGCTCACCAGCGATCCTGTTCACGACTGGGGCGCACGGGCCGGACAATACCTTCCGCTGGTGCTCGGGATCGTCGGCGGCCTCCTGACGTCGATCATCACCGTGTCGCGCAGCAGTGAAGTGGCGGCCTACCGCCTATCGGGAACGAGCAGACGATCGATCGGGATTCTGCTGACCTTGGAATGCTTCTTCCCTGCGGGGACGTACGCCCTCTCCGCCGCTGTCGCCCTCAGCGTTCTCGTCCTCCTCGGGGCGGACGTCGTCAGCCCGAGGGAGCAGCTGATCTGGGTGCTGGCCGGCGCAGCCTGCTGGATCACGACCGCCGTCACCGGCGCCGTGCGCTCCATGCTCGCCTCCCCCGCCACGATGACGAGAGAGAAGTAGCCGCCGCCTGTTCTGCCTGAGGCCGACGAGTCGCCGTCACACGGGCAGGTGGAAGCCGCCGTTCGAGTGGAGGAGCTGGCCGTTGATCCAGCCGCCGCGGTCGCTCAGCAGGAACGCGATGAGGTCGGCCGTGTCGGCGGGCGTGCCCAGCCGGCCGAGCGCGGTCTCGGCCCGCAGCGACTCGGCGAGCTCCGGCGCCATCCAGCCGGTGTCGATCGGGCCCGGGTTCACGAGGTTCGCCGTGATGCCGAGGTGCGCGAGCTCGACGGCCGCGGCCTGCACGATGCGGTCGAGCGCGCCCTTGCTCGCGCCGTACGGGAGGTTGTGGGCAGTGTGGTCGCTCGTCAGCGCGACGATCCGGCCGGCGCCGTGCGGCTGGTCGTACTGCTCGGCGAACGCCCTGATCAGCAGCCAGGTGCCACGGGTGTTCACCGCGAAGTGCCGGTCGAACGCCTCCACCGAGGTGTCGAGGAGGCCGCTATCGACCGAGTGGGCGTGGCTCGCGACGAGGGCCCGCACCGGGCCGAGCGCCGCCCGCACCCGGTTCAGCGCCAGCGCGGGCGCCTCCGGGTGCGCGAGGTCCACGGACACCGGCAGGGCCTGCGCGCCGAGGTCGCGCAGCGCGTCCGCCAGCTCCTCGTGCGTGCCGGAGCCCCAGGGCATCGCGGCGTCGTAGTCGTCCCAGAAGGCGAAGGCGACATCCCACCCGTCTGCCGCGAGGCGCCGGGCCACGCCGTCGCCGATGGACCCGGGCCGGCTGGCCCCCGTGATGAAGACGACCGGACGCATCCCCCGACCCTATCCGTTCCGGACTTCTGCACGCGACACGCCGGGCGCGAGCGTGCAGAAGTCCGGAACGGAGGGCGGGGTGGAGGCTAGAGCACCTTCGAAAGGAAGGCCTGCGTCCGCTGGTGCTGCGGGTTCGCCAGCACCTCGCGCGGGTCGCCGGCCTCGACGACGACGCCGCCGTCCATGAACACCAGCTCGTCGGCGACCTCGCGGGCGAAGCCCATCTCGTGCGTGACGACGACCATCGTCATGCCGGACTGCGCCAGCCCCTTCATGACGTCGAGCACCTCGCCCACGAGCTCGGGGTCGAGCGCGGAGGTCGGCTCGTCGAACAGCATGAGCTTCGGGTCCATCGCGAGGGCCCTGGCGATCGCGACGCGCTGCTGCTGGCCGCCGGAGAGCTGGGACGGGTAGTGGTCGCCCTTCTCGGCGAGGCCCACCCGGGCCAGCAGCTCCTTGCCCCGCTCCACCGCCCGCGCCTTCGGCAGGCCCTTCACGCGGATCGGCGCCTCGATGACGTTCTCGAGCGCGGTCATGTGCGGGAACAGGTTGAACCGCTGGAAGACCATGCCGATCTCGCGGCGCTGGCGCGCGGCCTCCTTGGGCTTCAGCTCGTAGAGCTTGTCGCCGTGCTGGCGGTACCCGACGACTTCGCCGTCGACGGAGAGCCGGCCGCGGTCGACGCGCTCCAGGTGGTTGATGCAGCGCAGGAAGGTCGACTTGCCGGAGCCCGATGGCCCGATGATGCAGAGCACCTCCCCCGGCTTCACCGAGAGCGAGATGCTCTTGAGCACCTCGTTGCTGCCGAAGCTCTTGGAGACGCCCTCCGCGAGCACCATGGGGGTCACGTCGGTCATCCCTTGCCTCCGAGGTCGTTTCCGTCCGGCGCTCCTGCGGCCGGGAGGGCACCGGTCGCGAGCGCAGGCTCGTTCCGGTCCGGTCGGCGCGCGTTCACGCCCCGCGAGAAGCGCTTCTCCAGGAAGTACTGGCCCACCATCAGGATGGAGGTGAACAGCAGGTACCAGAGCGACGCCACGATGAGCAGCGGGATGGGCGTGTACGTCACGGCCGAGATGTCGCGGGCGACGCCGTACAGGTCGGTCGTGAGCGGGATCGCCGCCACCAGCGAGGTGGTCTTCAGCATCGAGATGACCTCGTTGCCGGTCGGCGGGATGATCACGCGCATGGCCTGCGGGATCACGATCCTGGTCATCGTCTGCCACCACGACATGCCGAGGGCGGTCGCCGCCTCCTCCTGGCCCTCGTCGACCGACAGCAGGCCGGCGCGCACGATCTCGGCCATGTAGGCCGACTCGTTGAGCGCGAGGCCGATCACGGCGATGACGAAGGCGTTCTGCATGAAGCCGAGGTCGAGGTTCACCCCGAAGTCGGTCCACGGGACGCCGAGGAAGATCTGCGGGTAGATCAGCGAGAACAGGCCCCAGAAGACCAGCTGGACGTAGACCGGGGTGCCGCGGAAGATCCACAGGTAGAGCCACGAGACGCTCTTGACGACGGGGTTCGGCGACAGCCGCATCACCGCGAGCACGAGTCCGAGGACGATGCCGATCACCATCGAGTAGATCGTGAGCTGGAGGGTGACGAGCGCAGCCGCGCTGATGCGCTTGTCGAACACGTACTTGCCGACGTACTGCCAGCCGTACGCGTCGCGCTGGGCGGCATCGATGATGAACCACACCAGCAGGAGGATGAGCACCGCGGCGATGACGATCCGCCACGGGTGCCGGAGCTTGACGGCCTTGATGGGCTCAGAGGCCGGCTGGCCGGCCGCCGACGGGAGGGATCCCGTCGCCGGCCGACCGGGGGTGGTGCCCTGGGACATGGAGGTCAGCCCTTCGAGGCCGCGTTGAGCTCGGCGGTCTCGACGGCGCCGTCGGCGACGCCCCACTTGTCGAGGATCTTCTTGTAGGTGCCGTCGTCGATGAGCCCCTGCACCGCCTTCTGCAGCACCGGGGTCAGGTCGGAGTCCTTGGCGACGGGGAGGCCGTACGGCGCCTCGTCGAAGGTCTCGCCGGCCGCCTCGAGCTTGCCGTTGGACTTGGAGATCGCGTACAGGGTCACGGGCGAGTCGGCGCTGAGGGCGTCGGCCTTGCCGAGGATGACCGCGTTGGTGGCGTCGTCCTGCGTGTCGTAGCGGAGGGCCTGGATGGCGGGCTTGCCGGCGTCCGTGCACTTCTTCGACTTGGCGGGCACCTCGTCGGTGTCCTCGTACGTGGTCGACTGCACCGCGACCTTCAGGCCGCACGCGTTGTCGGGGTCGATGTCCTTCCCCTTCTGCGCGGCCCAGAGGATGCCGGCCGAGTAGTAGTTGACGAAGTCGACCTGCTGCTCGCGCTCGGTGGTGTCGGTGAAGGACGACATGCCGAAGTCGTCCTTGCCGCCGGCGACGCTCGGGATGATGTTGTCGAACTTGGCGATCGCGAAGTCGACGTCGACGTCGAGCTTGGCGCCGATCGCCTTCGCGAGGTCGACCTCCCAGCCGACCGGCTTGCCGTTGTCGTCCTTGTACTCGTTCGGCGGGTAGGTGTTGTCCATGCCGACGACGAGCTTGCCTGCCGACTTCACCTTCTCGGGGAGCTGGTTCGCGAGCGAGTCGTCCTTCTTGACGTCGAAGGCAGCGGCGCTCGACGTTGAGTCGCTGCTCGGCGTGGAGTTGTCGACGCAGCCCGTGAGGGACAGGGCCGCGACGGCGGCGATGGCGGCGATGGGAGCCGCGGATCGGATGCGCATGATGATTGTCGTCCTTCTTCCTGGTGCAGTGTGTGTGCAGGAGGGGTAAGGGGAGAATACCCCAGGCACAGCCGGGTACCTTCACACTAATTCGCGCGTGCGTCGCCGCTTTTCCTGCATGTTTCGGGGATATTTCGCGATTACGTGCGCGAAATCCGTCGTGTGCGGCCGTGCGGACGGCGCGGATGCGCGACGCCGGCCGACTGCGGTTATGGTCGATGCGTGATGGAACCGCTGCCGCAGACTCCCCCTCCGCTCGCCGAGCGCGCGACCGTCGTCGTCACCCGCCCGGACGACCCGCTGGCGGCCCCGCTGGTCGAGGAGCTGTCGCGCGAGTACGACGAGCGGTACGGCCTCAACGACGGCATCCCGTCGTCCGCGGAGCTGTCGCGCTACCCGGCCGAGCGGTTCACGGAGGCCCAGGGCGGCACCTTCCTGCTGCTCGTCGACGACGGACGCCCGGTGGCGGGCGGCGCGTTCATGCGTGAGGACGAGACGACGGTCGAGGTCAAGCGGGTCTGGACGCACTCCGCCTTCCGCCGCCAGGGGCTCGCCCGGCGGGTCATGGCCGAGCTGGAGCGGGAGGCAGCGCGCCGGGGCATCAGGACCGTCGTCCTGACCACCGGCGCGCGCCAGCCCGAGGCCGTCGCCCTCTACCTCTCCCTGGGGTACAGCCCGCTCTTCGATCTGGAGGACGACTGGGAGCGGGTGTCGTACCTGGGGTTCCGGAAGGAGCTCTAGCCGGTCAGCAGGACCGCATGCCCTGGACCGCCGTGCCGAGCGAGGCGGTGCCGCCGATCAGGGTGACGGCCTGCGTCTGCCAGCTCGCCATCGCCTGCAGCACCGGCTTCTCCACGCAGCCCTGCTGGGTGATGAGCAGCGGCTGGTGCTTCTTGCCGGCCAGCACGGAACCGGCCAGCGCGTCCGCGAAGCCGACGCCGTTGGCGAGCAGCATGGTGGTTCCGCTGGCGAACACGGTCTTCGCCAGCAGCTGCGAGGTCTCCCAGCGGGTCGCCCCGCCGATGCGGACGACCTTCGCCTGGCCGGCGAGCTGCTTCGCGATGCCGGCGGAGACGGAGGCGGTGCCGCCGACGATCGTGATCTTCTGCGGCTTGAGCCGCTGGATCGCCTGGATCGTCGCACTGTCGACCGCGCCGTTGCTGCCGGGCACGGTCAGCACGGGCGATCCGTCGGAGGCGCCGGCCGCCGAGGCGGCGAGCGAGTCGGGGAAGCCCATGCCGCTCGCGACGTACAGGTTGGGGATGCCGGCCTTCGTGTAGACCGAGGCGACGAGCCGGCGGGCGGTGTCGTAGCGGTCGCCGCCGGCGACGCGGCTCACGTTGGCGACGATCGCCCGCAGCTGGGCCTCGGTCCCGGCCGAGACCGCCTGGGTACCCCCGACCACCACGATCCGTGCCGGCGCGAGCCGGCGGATCTCGTCGGCGACGGTCTTCGGCAGTCCGGGCGCCAGCGGCGCCAGCAGGACCGGCCCGTTCTGGGTGACCGCAGCCGGCCCGGTGACGAGCGCGTCGGGGAAGTTCCAGCCGTTGGCGACGTAGACGACGCTCGCACGGGAGGGGTACGCCTGCTTGGACACCTGCACGGACGTCGCCGACCGGTCGGCGCCCGCCACGCGCGCGGTCGTCATGTTGAGCGCGAGCCGCCAGCCGGGATGGGTCGCCGTGAAGCTCTGCGAGGATCCCTGGAGCGGGTAGATGGCCGAGAAGCCGTCGGCATCGGTGCACTGCGCTGTCGACCACGAGCCCGACGAGTTGATGCCGACGGCGTACGACCCGATCATCGCCGCGCCGCCGCTGTCACCGCGGAACATGCACATGGTCGTCGCGACAGAGTTGACGGTGGTGATGCTGGTGCCGGTCTCGTCACCGACCTCCTGCGCGTAGTTCACCGCCATCACCTTGCCGCAGGTCCACCCCGTCGTCCGGCCGGACTTGCAGATCGGGGCGCCGACCGTCGCCGTGATCATCCCGCGGACCGGCACCGATCCGCCGTTCCAGGTGGAGGTGGCCGGCAGCAGGTTCACGGCGGAGTTGGTGGCCATGATGAGGCCGCCGTCGTTGCCGTTGCCGTAGCGGAAGGACGCCTTGTCCAGCGGCCCGATGACGGCGCCGATCGCGCCGCCCTGGTTCGGGGCCGACTGGTTCACCATCGACGCGGTGACGGTCCCGGCCGGCGCCGGGCCGCCGGCGAGCAGGCAGTGCCCGGCGGTGGCCACCGAGCGGGCGTTGGAGGCGGTGAAGCCGTTGAACCCGGTCGAGCAGAGGACGCCGTTCTGCGTCCATCCGGTGCCGTTGAGCAGGTCCGCGTACGCGGAGGTCGGCCGCGAGAGGTCGGGCGCCGCGGGAGGCTCGGCCGCGGTCGGCGTCGCTCCCAGCCCGGCCGCGGCCTGCTGCTCCTCCGGCGTGGTGACGTGGACGTTGATGGTCGTGTCGTCGAGCCAGACGTCGGCGGGGGCGATCCCGGCATCCTGCAGCTGCGGGAGGATGTCGGACGCCTTCGCGGCGGCGTCCGCGCTCGCGAGGTACTCGTCGGGCGTCAGGTCGAGGTCCCGCTCGAGGGCCTGGGTGAGGCCCTGGGGCAGCGGCGCGTCCGAACCCCCGTCGTCCGCTCCGTCCGCGGGCCCGACCGGCGTCGGAGCGACCAGGCGGCCCGACGGCTGGGCCGGGACGGCGGCCGCCGGAGCGGCCTGCACCGCACCGGCCACGAGCATGACGACGAACGCGGCGGCGAGGCCGCCTCCGGTTGCACGACGCACGGAGATCCTCTCTCGGGCCGGCCCGGTGCCGGTCCGAGGCGACCCTAGCCCAGCAGCCGGCCGACGTCGGACACCAGCCGACCGGCCGGTGTCCGCGTGTTGGCGGACACGCGGATGGCCGCGGCGAGCGGGCCCGTGCCGGATCCGGCCGCCTCCGCCTCCGCCGTGCCGAGCAGGTCGACCGCATGCAGCGCCTCGATCGCGAGCACCTCGCGGGTGAGCGCGAGCGATCGCTGCGCGAGCCGGAGAGCGGGCGCCGCGAGCGAGGCGTGATCCTCGACACCGGACAGCGTCGTGCTGCCGAGCGTCACCGGAACCGCCAGCTGCTTGAGCTCGGCCGCGTCGGCGGCCGCCGAGTACAGCAGCAGCCCCGGCACGGTCGTGCGCCCGGCGGCCCGCGCCGGCGCGAGCGCCAGCGAGAGGGCGGCGGACCGCCGCTCCGACGCGCTCGCGACGTGGGCGAGTGCGAGCCGCAGGCCCTCGAAGGCGAGAGCGAGCGGAACCGCCTGGAAGTTGCCTCCCGAGACCATCGCTCCGGAGGCGACGTCGACGACCGGATTCTCCGCGCGCGCCGCGAGCTCCAGCCCCAGCTCCGCGCGGAGCCGGTCGACCGCCTCCCGCAGCGCGCCGTGCAGCTGCGGCGCCGTGCGGAACGCCAGCGGGTCCTGCACGGTCACCGCCCGGCCTGCGGCCGTCACCGCGCCGCCCGCGAGCGCCTCCCGGATGGCGGCGGCCGACGCACGCTGGCCGGATCCGCCCCGCGCCTCGGTGACGACCTCGCCGTACGGGCTGGGGTTGCCGGCCGGACTGGTGGCCGCCACCGCCTCCAGGGAGAGCGCCACGGCACGGTCCGCGGCCTCAGCCACCGCGGCGGCCTCGCGAAGCGCGAGCGCGCCGACGCCGATGGCGTAGGCGTTGGAGCTGAGCGCGGCCAGCGCCTCGTGCGGCGCCAGCGCGAGCGGGCCGAGTCCCGCGGCGGCGAGCGCGTCGGCCGCGGGCACCTCGCCGCCGTCGGCCCCGATGACGAGGCCCTCGCCGGTCACGACCGCCGCGACCTCCGCGAGCACCGTGAGGTCCGCCGCGCCGACCGAGCCCCGAGAGGGGATGAGTGGAGTGACACCGGCGTTGAGCAGCGCCGCGTACGCCTCCGCCAGCTCCGGCCGCACCCCCGCGCCACCCCGTGTGAAGCCCGCCAGCCTGGCCGCGACCACGGCCCGAGCCTCGCGGACCGGCAGCGGGTCGCCAACGCCGCCGCGGTGGTTCGCGATCGTGCGGCGCTGGAACTCGGCGAACTCGGCCGGGTCGACGGCGTCGTCGCGGCCGGCGCCGAGCCGGCGGTTGAGCCCGTACACCGGCTCACCGGACGCGATCGCCCGGTCGACGATCGCGCGCGAGGCGGCCAGCGCCTCCAGCGCCTCCGCGGTCAGCTCCACCCGCTCGCCGTCGGCGATCGCCGCGATGTCCGCGGGCGTCGGAGCCGCGGCGCCGAAGCGGACCGCCATCAGAAGTCCAGCAGGTTCTGCCGCAGGCCGCCGTCTCCGAGCTCGGTCCGGATGAGCCCGCGGCGGCGCAGCGCCAGGACCAGCCGGTCGAGCGTGCGGTGCACGTTCGCCGGGTGCACCTGGCCGGTGAACAGGAAGCCGTCGCCGCCGACAGCCTCCCCCAGCTCGCCGAGCCGGTCGGCGACCTCGTCGGCGGTGCCGATGATCGCGAGACCGTCCTTCTTCGCCCGCGTGGCGAGGATCTCGCGCAGGGTCGAGCCCTCCGGCGCCGACCGCACGAAGTTGTCGAGCGTGCCCTGGTTGCTGTTCGTCGTGAGCTCGGGCAGCGGCGCGTCGAGATCGAACGTCTTGAAGTCGACCCCGGTCAGGTACGAGATCGACTGCAGCTGCTCGTCGATCGCCGCCTGGGTCAGCTCCGAGCGCGCGAGCGTGACGGTCGCCGTCTCCTCCGCGTTCGCGGTGACGATCGGCTGCACGACGAACAGCACCTTCAGGCTGTCGGCGGGGCGGCCGTTCTCGACCGCGACCTCCCGGATGCTGTCGCGGTACTCGCGCATCCGCTCGGGTGTGGAGGCCAGGGCCAGCACGACCTCGGAGTTCTTGCCCGCGAAGTCCCGGCCCCGGCCGGACGCGCCGGCCTGCACCATCACCGGGTCCTCGGGCGCCGGTGCCGTGTTGAGCGGGCCGCGGACGCGGAAGAACCGGCCCTCGTGATCGATGGTGTGCACCTTGCGGTAGTCGGCGTAGACGCCGTTCTCGACATCCTCGAGGATCGCGTCGGGCTCCCACGACCGCCACAGCTTGCGCACGACCTCCACCCACTCGTCAGCACGGTCGTAACGGAGGTCGTGCTCCACCTGCTTGTCGAGCCCGTAGTTCTGCGCGGCCAGGTCGGAGCCGCTGGTGACGACGTTGAAGCCGAGGCGGCCGTGGGCGAAGTGCTGGAGGGTGCTCAGCAGCCGCGCCGCGGTGAACGGCTCGTAGAAGCTCGCGCTCAGGGTCGGCACGACGCCGAGCCGGCTGGTGGCGCCGAGCAGGTACGGCACGAGCGGCAGCGGGTCGTGCTTGGGCACGAACCGGGCGGCGGCCAGGTTGACCTCCGCGGTGCCGCCGTAGGTGTCGGGCACGGTGACGCCGTCCTCGATGATGAACAGGTCGAAGCCGTTCGCCTCGAAGGTGCGCGCAGCATCCTGGTACACCGGAGGCTGCCGCCAGTCGTAGCCGATGCCGTAGGTCGGGTCGCCCCAGCCCTGCACGCCGAAGCCGGCGCCCAGGAACCAGCCGAAGTGGAGGAGTGCCATGAATGCCCTTCGCGTCAGTCGGAGTCGAGTCCCGCGGCCGCCAGCCACTCGGGGGCGAACGCCTTCGTCAGATAGTTGATACCACCGTCGGGCGCCACGGCGACGATGAGCGACCCGGGAGCGGCGTCCTGCGCGACCCGCAGCGCGGTCGCGACGGCGAGCCCGGAGGACGGGCCGAGCAGCAGCGCCTCCTCGCTCGCCAGCCGGCGCACGGTGCGGTAGACCTCGGCGTCCTCGATCGTGTGGACGGCGTCCACGACGGCGTGGTCGAACGTCTCGGGCCAGTGGTCCCGCGGCCAGGCGGTCCCGACACCGTCCACGAGGATGCGCCCGGCCGGGCCGCCGCCGTAGGTGGAGCCGACCGGGTTCGCGCCGACGACGCGCACCGCGCCGCCCGTCGCCTCCTTGAGGAAGCGGCCGGTTCCGCTGACGGTCCCTCCTGTGCCGATGGACGCGACGAAGTGCGTCACCCGGCCGCCGGTCTGCCGCCAGATCTCCGGGCCGGTGCCGCGGTAGTGCGCGTCGGGGTTCGCCGTGTTCGCGAACTGCGCGGGCCGCCACGCGCCAGGGGTCTCGGCGGCGATGCGGTCGGCGACGGCGCGCGGGTTCGCCGGGTCGTCGGGCGCCGCCTCCCAGTCGGCCTCGACCAGGCGGGCGCCGTAGGCGGCGAGCACGGCCCGCTTCTCGGCCGAGATGTCGGCGCTGTGCACGATGACGACGGGATGCCCGGTCAGCCGGCCGATCAGGGCCAGGCCGATGCCGGTGTTGCCGCTGGTGGCCTCCACGATGGTGGCGCCGGGCGCGAGCACGCCCGCGGCCTCCGCGGTGCGGATCATGTTGAGCGCGATCCGGTCCTTCGACGATCCGCCCGGGTTGCGCCCCTCCAGCTTCACCAGGATGCGCGCGTCGAGGCCGCGGGTGAGCGAGTGCAGCTCCACCAGCGGGGTGTTGCCGATGAGCGCCGCGACCGAGTCGCACACCTCGACCTCCGGCAGGACGCCGGGGGTCGGGACGGGGAGCGCGTCGATCGTGGTCATGGAGGAACGATAGACAACCCAGCTGGGTGCCCGGTCGGCTGTTGCGGCGTATGACGGGGCCGGCCGCCCTGACTCCCCCGCGCTCACTCCCCCGCGGCCACCGGCCGGGCGGGATCGTTCGACCAGGCCGAGAACGAGCCGGGATACAGCGCCGGCATCGGCAGGCCGGCCGACACCATCGCCAGTGCCTCGTGCGCGGCGGTGACGCCCGAACCGCAGTAGACGCCCGTCTCGACGCCGGGACGCACGCCCAGCGCGGCGAAGCGGGCCGCGAGACCGGCCCGCGGCAGCAGTCTCCCGTCGGGGCCGAGGTTCGCCGTCGTGGGAGCGCTGACCGCGCCGGGGATGTGGCCCGCGCGCGGATCGACGGGCTCGACCTCACCCCGGAACCGCTCGGCGGCCCGCGCGTCGAGCAGCACGCCGCCGCGTGCGGCGAGTGCGGCGGCGGCATCCGCATCGAGCGTGGGGAGGGCGCCGTACCGGAGGGTGATGTCGCCGGGCGCCGGCTGCGCGGGCCCCTCCTCGAGCGCGCCTCCCTCGGCCACCCAGACGGCGAGGCCGCCGTCGAGCACCCGCACGTCGGCGACGCCCGCGTGGCGCAGGAGCCACCAGGCGCGCGCGGCGGACGTGCCGGAGACGTCGTCGTAGACGACGACCGCGTCCCCGTCGTGCAGCCCCCAGCGGCGGGCGGCGTCCTGCAGGTCACCCTCCGCGGGCAGCGGGTGGCGCCCGTCGGTCGGCGCGCCGTGACCGGCGAGCTCGGTGTCGAGGTCCACGTAGACGGCCGACGGGAGGTGGCCGCGCTCGAACGCGGGCCGCCCGGGCGGGCCGCCGAGACTCCACCGCACGTCCAGCAGCCGGGGCGGCCGGCCGGAGGCGAGCGCGGCGCGCAGCTCGGCCGGGTCGATGACGGGAGAGCTCATGCCTCCATCCTCCCAGCACGCGAGAGGGGCCCCGACACGGTGTGCCGGGGCCCCTCTCGTGGACGCTGCGCGGTGCCTCAGCGGCCGGTGGACGCCTTCGCGTTCGACTCGTACGAGGTGTTGGTGGACTCGAAGAAGTTCACCAGCTCGAGCGTGTCGTTGGCGGTCGCCATCCACTTGGCCGGGTTGGAGACCTTGTACTCGGCCTCGAAGCCCAGCTCCTCCAGGCGGCGGTCGGCCAGGTACCGCACGTACTGGTTGATGTAGTTGGCGTTCAGGCCCAGGATGCCGCCGGGCAGGAGGTCGCGGTTGTACTGCTCCTCCATCTCCACGGCGTCGAGGATCATCTGCTTGATCTCGGCGGCGAACTCCGGCGTCTGCAGCTCGGGGTTCTCCTCCAGGACGGTGAGGATGAGGTTGATGCCGAACTTGAGGTGCAGCGACTCGTCGCGCACCACCCAGTCGATCAGCGAGCCGAAGTTGCGCAGCAGGTTCCGCTGGCGGAACGACAGCGCCACCATGAAGCCCGAGTAGAACCAGATGCCCTCGAGGATCACGTTGTACGCGACGAGGTTGCGGATGAAGTCCTGCTTGCCCTCTGTCGTCGTGATGTCGAGCGCCTGCTCGGTCATCCGCTTGATGAAGCGGACCTCGAACTCCTCCTTGCGCGCCATCGACGGCACGTCGACGTGGGAGTTGTACGCCTGCTCGCGGTCGATCGGGAACGTCTCGAGGACGTACTCGAACGACATGCAGTGGTTCGCCTCCTCCCACATCTGCTTGGCGAGGTAGAGGTGCGCCTCGGCCGCGTTGATGTAGGGGTACACGCCGAACGCGAGGGCCTTGTTGACCAGCAGCTCGTTCGGGTTGAAGTAGCTCATCAGGAAGGTGACCGCGTGACGCTCCTCGTCGGTCATCTTCTTGAAGTCGGCGATGTCCTCGCCCAGCTGGATCTCGTTCGGGAACCAGGTGTTCGCGACGGCCTGGTCGTACAGGTCCATCGCCCACTGGTACTTCACCGGCTTGAGCAGCAGGCCCTCTTCGATGCCCGTTCCCAGGATGCCCATGGTGTTTCTCTTCTCCTCGTTACTCGGCTCTGGTTACTGGCAGGACTCGCACTGCAGGTCGTCCATCGGGTCGACCGGCACGTAGTACTCCTCGATCGTGGTGCTGTTCATCAGTTGTCACCCCCGGCCTGCGTGAGTCCGCCGAAGCCGAAGCCACGGCGTGCGGGAGCGGCGGGAGCCGGGGCGGCGGCGGGAGCGGCGGCCGGCGCAGCGGCGGCGCCGGCGGTCGCGAAGCCCTTGCGGCCTCCGGCGATCTCCTCGGCCTTGTTGACCTTGACGGTCGACTGCTCGGCCTGGTGACGCGGCTTCATGTGGAGGTAGTACGTCGTCTTGACGCCCTTCTCCCACGCCGCGGAGTAGATGTCCATCATGTCGCCGAGGTCGCGGGTCTCGAGGTACATGTTGCGGCTGATCGCCTGGTCGATCCACTTCTGGGCGCGCGCCGCGACCTCGATGAAGGCGTACGGCGAGAGCTGGAAGCTCGTCTTGAAGGCGGCCTTGATCTCGTCCGGGATGGCGGCGATGCCCTGGATGTCGCCCTGCGAGCGCAGGATCGACTCGCGGGTCTCCTCCCACAGCCCGCGCTCCTGCAGCGCCGCGACCAGGTTGCGGTTGACCTCCAGGAACTTGCCCGACGAGGTCGAGCGGCTGAAGATCTGCGAGAACTGCGGGTCGAACCCGGGCGTGGTGCCGGCGACGAGGCCGATGGAGGCCGTGGGCGCGATCGCCATGAGCGTCGCGTTGCGCATGCCGCCCTTGACCTTCTCGCGCAGGCGGTCCCAGTCGAGGCGGATCGTGCGGTCGACGGTGATCGGGGTGCCGCGGTCGGCCTCGGTCAGCGCGATCGAGTCGTAGGGCACCATGCCCTTCGACCAGCGCGAACCCTCGAAGTTCGGGTACGCGCCGCGCTCCTGGGCAAGGTCGGCGCTCTCGTCGATGGCCGCGTACGAGACGTGCTCCATGATCTCGTCGATCAGGGCGTACGCCTCCTCGCTCTCGTACGAGAGGCCGAGGCGCTCGACCAGGTCGGTGAAGCCCATGACGCCGAGGCCGATGGCGCGGTTCTGCTGGTTGGAGAAGTCGGCCTCCGGAACGCTCGACACCGTGATGTCGATGAGGTTGTCGAGCTGGCGGACCGCCTGGCGGGCGCTCTCCTCCAGGCGCTCCCAGTCCATCGTCCCGTCGACGCCGAGGTGGCGGGAGAGGTTGATCGAGGCCAGGTTGCAGACAGACACGTTGTCACGGTCCTGCGGCAGCGTGATCTCGGTGCAGAGGTTCGACAGGTGGATCGTGCCGGTGTTGTTGTTCAGGGCGCGGTTGTTGATCGTGTCCTTCCAGGTCAGCCACGGGTGGCTGGTGGTCTGGAGGCTCATCAGGATGTCCTTGAACTGGGCCCGCGCGCTGATCTTCTTGAACATGCGCAGGTTGCCGGCCTCGGCCTCGGCGACGTAGTGGGCGTAGCGCTCCGAGAACGCCTTGCCGTACAGCTCGTTGAGGTCGGCGACCTCCAGCGGGTCGAAGAGGTACCAGTCCTCGTCGTTCTGGACGCGCTTCATGAACTCGTCGCTGATCCACACCGCCGTGTTGGCGGTGCGGGTGCGACGGTACGGGTCGCCCGAGTTCTGGCGCAGGTCCAGGAACTCCGGGAAGTCCATGTGCCAGTTCTCCATGTAGAAGCAGAGGGCGCCGAACTTCTTGCCGCCGCGGCTGACCGCGCGCAGCACCGAGTCGATCGTGTGCATGAACGGGATCGGGCCGGTGGAGGTGGTGTTGTTGGAGCGGATGGGCGAGCCCTGGGCGCGCAGCTTGGTGACGGAGAGGCCGATGCCGCCGGTGCCCTTGGTGAGCCACATCACGTCGCGGACGCTCTTGGCGATGTGCTCGATGTCGTCCTGCATCTCCATGACGAAGCAGTTGGAGAGCTGCGGGTAGGCCGTTCCGGCGTTCACCAGCGTGGAGCCGGCGGCCAGGTACTCGAGCTTCGACATCTTCTCGTAGAAGGCGAGCGCGTGGCTGGTGGGGTCGGCCTCGTTGAGCGACAGGCCCATCGCGATGCGCATCCAGAAGTACTGCGGCACCTCGAGGGAGTCGCCGTTGCGCGCCTTGATGCCGTAGCGGTTGTTGAGGGTGACGACGCCGATGTACTTGAGCAGCTCGTCGCGCGACGGCTCGAGGGCGCCGGCGAGCCGGTCGAGGTCGAACGCGGAGGTGAAGCGGCCGTCGAGGAGGGTCTCGGCGACGCCGCGCTCGATGTAGGCGCGGAAGCGGTCGCGGTGGAGGCCGGCCAGCTCGTCCTCGCTGGCGTAGTCGCCGAGCACGCGCTTGTAGATGGTCTTGAGCAGCAGACGCGCGGCCACGGTGTCGAACGCCGGGTCGTCCTTGACGTTCTGGAGGGCGACCTGGATGACGGCCTCGTCGAGCTGCTGGGTGGTGATGCCGTCGAACAGCGTGAGCTCCAGCTCGCTCGCGATCTGCGTCACCCAGGTGATGTTCTCGTCGAGCCCCCTGGCCGCGTGCTCGATGGCCAGGTTGATCTTGTTGGCGTCGTACGGCTCACGCTCTCCGTTGCGCTTGACGACAGTGATTGCCACTATGTCTCTCCCTCTCAGACGGTGCCGCGTCCGGCGGCAGGGACCACTATATAGCGGGGCACCGACATTTCCATGCCCCCACATCTAGTGGGCGTGTCATCCACAGGTGTGGACAAAGTTATGCACATTTCCACACCCATTTCGGGCGTCGCGTCGGCCTCCGGAGCGTCGGGTGCGCCCGATAGAGTGGCATGTCGTGAGCAGTTATTCGAGCCTCCTCAAGACGCCGGGCGTCGCGCGCATCATCGCCGCCCAGCTGACGGCGAGGTTCCCGTTCGGGATGCTGTCGCTGGCGTTCCTGCTCCACATCGAGCGCATCCACCACAGCTACGGCGCGGCCGGCCTTGTGCTCGCCGCGATGAGCATCGGGCAGGCCATCGCCGGCCCGATGACGAGCAGGCTCATGGGCGTGCTCGGGATGCGCGTCGTGCTGTGGACGACACTGATCGCGTGCTCGGCTGCGGTCGCGGTGATCGGCGTGCTCGTCATGCCGGTCCCTGTGACGATGGCGGTGGCGTTCCTCGCCGGCCTGAGCATGCCGCCCATCCAGCCGGCCGTGCGCACGATCTACCCCAAGATGGTGAACTCGCGTCAGCTCACCCCGCTCTTCTCGCTCGACGCCTCCGCGCAGGAGATCATCTGGATCGCCGGGCCGGTCGTGATCACGTTCGTGTCGACCCAGATCGGCACGGTCGAGGGCATCCTGATGGCCGTGGCGATCATGCTCGCGGGCGGCGCGTGGTTCATCGCCTCGCCCGAGGTCGGCCGGGTCCGCATCCCGCGGTCGAAGCGCCGGTTCGGCGTCGTGCTCGCCCGGCCGCCGGTGCTGCTGGCGACGGTCGTCGGATTCCTGCTCATCGGCTCGTGCGCCGCCGTGGAGGCCGGGGTCGTCGCGAACTTCGGCGAGGGCTCCCCGTTCTCGGGCATCGTGCTCGCCATCTGGTCGATCGGCTCGCTGGTCGGCGGCCTGGCCATCGGGCACGTGCCGATCGGCCCGTGGGCAACTGCGCGCCGCATGCTGATCGTGACCGTCGGCGTCGTGATCTCCACCTTCATGCTGTGGTCGTGGTGGGGGCTGTCGCTGACGCTGCTCATCGCGGGCGTCGGCATCGCGCCGGCGCTGGCGGTGCTGTTCGCGATCGTCTCGGCGAGCGTGAAGTTCTCGGACACGGCCGAGGCGTACGGCTGGGTCGGCACCGGGCAGCTCATCGGCGCAGCGCTGGGCTCGGCGCTGGTGGGTGTGGATAACTCTCCGGGCGGTTTGCGCGGGCGTGCAGGGTGTTCCCATGGCACGACGATCTGCAGCCCTCCCGGTGGAGCTCCGCTCCGCCCCGTTCCGCACGTCCTCCGCTCGCGCCCGGGGCGTCTCGAGCCGGCGGCTCCGCAGCGAAGACCTCATCGCACCGATCAAGGGCATCCGGATCCCGCGGGATGAGGACGGGCTGCGCTCGCGCTGCCACGCCTTCGCCCTCCACCGCGGGCATGACTTCGCATTCAGCCACACGACCGCCGCTCGGCTGTACGGAGCTCCGCTCCCCCGCTCGGTCGGCGATGAGATCCATGTGAGCGTCCCTGGCGCCGGCCGCTCACCGACCGTGCCGGGATTCGTCGGACACAAGCTGTCCGCCTGGCAGACCGGCTCGGTCGACGGGCTGCCCGTGACCACCCCGGAGCAGACCTGGCTCGACCTCGCGCAGATGCTCGGCCCCGCGGCCCTGGTGTCGGTCGGCGACTACCTCGTCTCCGGTCCCGAACCGCTGACCGACGTCGTCCGGATCGCCCGCCATGTGGGGTCGTCGTCCGGTCGACGCGGGATCGCCCGTGCGCGCCTCGCGGTCGGGCGCATCCGCCGGGGTGCCGAGTCGCCGGGCGAGACGCGCCTGCGGCTGCTGCTGGCCGACGAAGGCCTGCCGGAGCCGTCCGTCAACCTCGACCTGGAGGACGCCGACGGCCGCTTCGTCGCGCGGGTGGATCTGGCCTACCCGAGAGCGCGCCTCGCCCTGGAGTACGAGGGCGACATCCACCGCAGCGATCAGCGGATCTGGCGCCGGGACATCGCACGACGCGAACGCGTGGAGGACCTCGGCTGGCGGATGGTGCGCGTCACCGCCGACGACCTGGCCGCACCGGCCGAGCTCACGTCCCGCATCCGGCACCTCCTCCGCGCGAGAGCGCAGTGAGGGGCTCGGCTACGGAGGGGCTACCAGCGGGGGTGGACCGCGGCGCGGAAGCGGCGGTCGTAGAGGTCGTGGACGGCTGCGTCGAAGTCGACCGGGAGCGTGACGGAGGCGGCGGCCGCGTTGGCGCGGGCCTGCTCCGGGGTGCGGGCGCCGGGGATGACGGTGGTGACGCCGTCCTGCGCGATCACCCAGGCGAGCGCCGCCTGCGCGGGCGTGACACCCTCCGGCACGAGGGCGGCGAACTCCCGGGCGGCCTCCACGCCCTGCTCGTAGTCGACGCCCGAGAAGGTCTCGCCCACGTCGAACGCCTCGCCGTGACGGTTGTAGTTCCGGTGGTCGTCGGGAGCGAACGCCGTCTGCTCGGTGTAGCGGCCGCTCAGCAGCCCCGACGCGAGCGGGACGCGTGCGATGATGCCGACCCCGGCCTCCTTCGCCGCCGGCAGCACCTCGTCGAGCGGCTTCAGCCGGAACGCGTTCAGGATGATCTGCACCGTCGCCGTGCACGGGTGCGCGATCGCGGCGAGCGCCTCCGCCGTCGTCTCGACGCTCACCCCGTAGTTCGCGATCGCGCCGTCGGCGACGAGCGTGTCGAGGGCGTCGTACACCGCCTCGGTGCTGAAGACCGGAGTCGGCGGGCAGTGCAACTGGACCAGGTGGAGGGTGTCGACGC
Source organism: Leifsonia sp. KNZ12-8B (assembly GCF_056755495.1). Taxonomy (NCBI): domain Bacteria; kingdom Bacillati; phylum Actinomycetota; class Actinomycetes; order Micrococcales; family Microbacteriaceae; genus Leifsonia; species Leifsonia sp. KNZ12-8B. The sequence goes on along the minus strand of NZ_JBPGXM010000005.1, from coordinate 30,313 downwards.
CCAGGTTGCGGCGGGAGCGGTCGGTCCACTCCCGGAACTTCGCGAGCGTGAAGTTGTCGGGGTCCTGGGCCTCGCGCCGCCCCATCTTGGTGGCGACCGTCAGCGGGACCTCGGGATGCTCGGTGACGTACCGGCCGATCAGCTGCTCGCTGCGTCCGTCGCCGTATACGTCGGCGGTGTCGAAGAAGGTGACGCCCGATTCGACGGCCGCCTGCAGCACGTCGAGCGCGGCGTCCTCCGTGACGTCGCCCCAGTCCGCGCCGAGCTGCCAGGTGCCGAGGCCGACGACCGAGACGTCGCGCCCGGTCCCTCCGAGGATCCGCTGTTCCATGCCCCCAGCGTAGGCCCGCCGTGGCGTCGCGCCCGGTGGCGCCGCACCCGTCAGGTCCGGCAGGCCGCGGCCACCACGCGGGCGACGCGCTTGCGGATGATGTGGTCGGCGGCCTCCACCCGGTGCATCGTCACGTGCCGCATCGCCTCGATCACGGCGAGGCTGCCCGGGGCGATGAAGGCGTCCTGCGCGCCGTACACGACCTGCACCGGGACCCGCACGCGGGCGACATCGCTGACCACCGTCTGCCGCTCGATGCTGTTCTCGAGCGAGAGCACGAAGGGGCGCCAGTTGCTCTCGGTCAGGTCGAACACGCCCTTGATCGGCATCAGCCGGGCGACCACGGCCGCGTTGGCGAGGGTGAAGTCCTTATTGGTGCGCAGGTACTCGTACGCCCGGAGGTACGCGCTGACCCTGGTGCGCACCCGGCGGTCGCCGATGTCGGTCGGCGTCTCGTACACGGGCGGGCTCACCAGCACGAGCCTGCTGAGGGCGCCCGGGTTCTCGGCCGCGTACCGCGCGACGATGAGGCTGCCGAGCGAGTGGCCGACGAGCACGAACGGCTGCCGCAGCCGCAGCGACCGCAGGGTGCGGCGGAGGGCGGCGACGTGCTCCTCGATCGTGTACGTCGCGTCGGCGGGCGCCGGGGACCGGCCGAAGCCGAGGATGTCGATCGAGATCACCCGGTGGTCGCCCTCCAGGAGCGGCACCACGTTCTTGAAGGTGAGCGACGACGAGGCGATGCCGTGGACGAGCACGACCACCGGCCCCGTGCCGACATCGCTCGCGACGTGGAGGAGCGGCGGCCGGCGCCAGAGCCTCCGCCACAACTCCCGCAGCCGCGCGATCATACGGTGGCCGGCCACCAGGTCGGGGCGACGCGGCCCACCAGGGCGAGGAACGCCGCCACGTCACGCGGTCGCGGACGGCTGAGCCACACGTCGATCGCGCCGATCGTGCCGTCGGCGATGTAGCGCGCCACGGCGCGGCGCTCGGTGTCGTCGTCGGCCGGCACCGCGACGCTGTGCTGGTCGAGGAGCAGCTCGATCGAGCCCTGGAAGTGCTCGCTGAGCATCGCGTGCAGGCTCGCCGAGCCGCTGTCGGGGCCGAGGCCGCGACGGTAGATCACGTCGTACCGGTCCACGTGCTCCAGCACCGCGCGGGTGACGCCGGTGATCGCCGCGGCGGCGTCGGCGGGCGCCACATCGGTGAGGTAGGAGGCGCGGAGCGTGTCGAGGTCGGACCGCAGAACGTCTTCGAGCAGCTCGACCGGCGACGACGCGTAGGTGTACACCGTGGAGCGATGGACGCCTGCGATCGCCGCCAGCCGCGACACCGTGACGGCGCTGACGGGTCCGGCGGTCGCGAGCTCGAGGATCGCCGCTCTCAATCGAGCGGTCGACTTCTCCTGCCTGGCGTCCACGAAATGATCGTACAATGTACTTATCCGACAGATGTCGGATAACTGGAAGGAGAAGTCCATGGCTCAATACGACGTCGCCGATCGGTCCGCGATCGTGACCGGAGGCGGCTCGGGCATCGGACGCGCCGTCGCGCTCACGCTCGCGGCGAGCGGCGCGGCGGTCCTCGTGACCGACCTGAACGAGGAGAATGCGCAGGCCGTCGTGGCCGAGATCGAGGCGGCGGGCGGCACGGCCCGCGCGCTCGCCGGCGACGTGACCGACCCGGCCTTCGCTACGGCGAGCATCGCCGCGGCGAACGAGCTGGCGCCCGTGCGCATCGCGGTCAACAACGCCGGCATCGGCGGTCCGGCCGCCCCGGTCGGCGATTACCCGCTCGACGGGTGGCGGAAGGTCATCGAGGTCAACCTCAACGCGGTGTTCTACGGGATGCAGGCGCAGCTGGCCGCCATCGCCGAGAACGGCGGAGGCGCCATCGTCAACATGGCCTCCATCCTCGGCAGCGTCGGGTTCGCGAACTCGTCGGCCTACGTGACCGCCAAGCACGCGCTGCTCGGCCTCACCCAGAACGCCGCCCTGGAATACGCGGACCGCAAGGTGCGCGTCACCGCGGTGGGCCCCGGCTTCATCCGCACCCCGCTCGTCGAGGCGTCGATGGACAAGGACGCGCTGGCGTTCCTCGAGGGCAAGCACGCACTCGGCCGCCTGGGCGAGCCGGAGGAGGTCGCCGCCCTGGTCGCGTTCCTCGCCTCCGACGCCGCGAGCTTCATCACCGGCAGCTACCACCTCGTCGACGGCGGCTACACCGCCCAGTAAGGCGTACACCGCCCAGTAAGGCGGTCGCCGACCACTGCCGTGCCCGGTCGCGCTCCCCTAGGCTGAGGGGCGTGACCGAGCACGACCTGCTGCACGAGCGCCTCCTCCCCGACGACCGGCTGGAGCGGTTCCGCTCCCGCGCCGCCGGGTACGACGCCGAGAACCGCTTCTTCACCGAAGACTTCGCCGAGCTGGCGGACGCCGGATACCTGAAGGCGCTGGTCCCGGAAGAGTTCGGCGGCCTGGGCCTCAGCCTCCAGCAGACCGCGCGGCTCCAGGTCCGCCTCGCGGGTGCGGCGCCCGCGACCGCGCTCGCCGTCAACATGCACCTCGTGTGGACGGGCGTGGCGAAGATCCTGCGCGACCGCGGCCATCACGCGCTCGACTTCCTGCTGCGAGAGGCCGGCCAGGGCGAGGTGTTCGCCTTCGGGCTGAGCGAGGCCGGCAACGACCTGGTCCTGTTCGGCTCGACGACGGAGGCCAGGCCGCGCCCCGACGGCTCGTACAGCTTCCACGGCCGCAAGATCTTCACCTCCCTCTCCCCTGCGTGGACCAGGCTCGGCACCATGGGCCTCGACTCCACCGGCCCGGACGCCCCCAAGATCGTCTACGGGTTCATCGACCGCGCCGGCGGCGGCTTCGAGATCAGGGAGGACTGGGACACGCTCGGGATGCGCGCCACGCAGAGCAACACGACCGTGCTCGACGGCGCCGTCTCCCCGGCCGACCGGATCGTCGCCCGGCTGGACCCCGGTCCCAATCCCGACCCGCTGGTCTTCGCGATCTTCGCGGCCTTCGAGACCCTGCTCGCCGCGGTCTACACCGGCATCGGCGCCCGCGCGCTCGAGCTGGCGGTCGCCGCCGCCCACCGCCGCACCAGCCTCAAGAACGACGGCCGCCCCTACTCGGCCGACCCCGACATCCGCTGGCGGGTCGCCGACGCCGCGATCGAGCAGGACGCGCTGCTCCCCCAGCTCGACGCGATCGCCGGCGACGTCGACGCCCTGGTCGACCGCGGAGCCTTCTGGTTCCCCGCGCTCGTCGGCCTCAAGATCCGCGCGACCGAGACCGCCCGGCGCGTGGTCGACCACGCCGTGCGGGTCTCGGGAGGCTCCACCTTCTTCTCGGGCAGCGAGCTCGGGAGGCTCTACCGCGACGTGCTCGCCGGGCTCTTCCACCCGTCCGACGCCGAGTCGGCCCACAGCACCGTCGCGAACGCCTGGCTGGGCCCGATCCCCGACTGAGCGAGGCGCCGCCGCCCGGCGGCCGATCAAGGGAGGCACGCATGCAGCAGCTCACCGCACGGCACTTCACGGACCGGCTGGCGCGCGGCGCCGAGCAGGCCCGCGCCGCGGGGTACGACGGTCTGCTCATCGCCCCGGGACCGGACCTCGCCTACTTCGCCGACTACCTGCCGGTGGCGACCACCGAGCGGATCACGCTGCTGGTCGTCCCCGCGGGCGGCGAGCCCGCCATGCTCGTCCCCGCGCTGGAGCGCGAGAGCGCCGCCGGCACCCGCGCCTCCTCCGCCATCCGCCTGGTGGATTGGCGCGACGGCGAGGACGAGTACGTGCCGGCGGCCGCCCTGCTGAAGCCCGACGGCAGGTACGCCCTGTCGGACGCGCTGTGGTCGATGCACCTCCTCGGGCTGCAGCAGCGCCTCCCGCACGCCCGGTTCGAGGCCATCTCGCACGCGCTCCCGCTGCTGCGGGCGGTGAAGACGCCCGACGAGGTCGACCGGCTGGCCGCCGCGGGCGCCGCCGCCGACGCGGCTTTCGAGGACATCCTCGGCGTCCGGTTCTCCGGGCGCCGGGAGCGGGAGATCGCCGGCGAACTCGACCGGCTGCTCCGCGAGCACGGCCATGCGCAGGTCGACTTCACGATCGTCGCGAGCGGGCCCAACGGCGCCGACCCGCACCACGACGCCGCCGACCGGGTGATCGAGGAGGGCGACATGGTCGTCCTCGACTTCGGCGGCCTCCTGGAGGGCTACGGCTCGGACACCACGCGTACTGTGCACGTCGGGGAGCCGACGGACGAGGAGCACGAGGTGTACGAGACGGTGAAGCGGGCGCAGCAGGCGGCCTTCGAGGCGGTCGCCGTCGGCGTGCCGTGCCAGGAGATCGACCGGACCGCCCGCGCGGTCATCCGCGACGCCGGGTACGGCGAGTACTTCATCCACCGCGTCGGGCACGGCATCGGCGTCACGACGCACGAGCCGCCGTACCTGGTGGAGGGCGAGGAGCGGTCCATCGAGGCCGGCATGACGTTCTCGATCGAGCCCGGCATCTACCTGCCGGGCCGGTTCGGCGTGCGGATCGAGGACATCGTCGTCGCCGACCACGACGGCGCTCACCGGCTCAACAACACCAGCCGCGAGCTGCACCTGGTCGCGTGACCGCCACCATCGCCGACCGCGACGCGGAGCGCCGCAGCGCCCTGCGCCGGATGAAGGTCCTCGCGACGAGCCTGCTCGTCGTCGCGGCGGTCGTTTTCACCGTGTCGTTCGCGCTCGAGGACCGGTTCGCCTGGCTCGGCTACGTGCGCGCCGCGGCGGAGGGGGCGATGGTCGGCGCGCTCGCGGACTGGTTCGCCGTCACCGCGCTGTTCCGGCATCCGCTCGGCCTCCGCATCCCCCACACCGCGATCATCCCGACCCGCAAGGACGAGATCGGCGCCGCGCTGGGCGAGTTCGTGGAGACCAACTTCCTCTCCGACGACGTCGTGGCGCGCAAGCTCGGCTCGATCGACCTCGCCGGCGCCGCCGCCGGCTGGCTGGAGGAGCCGGTGAACGCGCGCCGGGTCGTGGCGGAGGCGTCGCGCGGGCTCACAGGTCTCGCCGGCCTCCTCGACGACGAGCGGATGCGGGATGCCGTGGAGGCGGTGGTCCGCACGCACCTCGTCGCGCCGCTGTGGGGCCCGCCGCTCGGCCGGCTCGGCGAGCGCGTGCTGGAGTCGGGCGGCCACCGGGAGGCGGTGGACCTGCTCCTCGACCGCCTCGACGAGTGGCTGGCCGCGAATCCGGAGGCGTTCGCCTCCGTGGTCTCGCGGCGCCTGCCGTCGTGGCTGCCGTCGTTCGTCGACCGGCTGGTGGACGAACGGCTGCACTCCGAGGCGCGCCGCTTCGTGCGGGACGTGCGGGAGGATTCGGAGCACCGCCTCCGCCGCTCCCTCGACGCGTATCTGGGCCAGCTGACCGACCGCCTGCAGCACGACGAGGCGACCATCGAACGGCTCGAGGGGGCGAAGGCGCGCGCCTTCGACGACCCGCGCATCCGCGAGCTCGCCGCGTCCGCCTGGACCGCGGCCCGCACGGCGGCGGTGGAGGCGCTGAATGACGAGGACGGCGAGCTGCGGCTCCGCGCGCAGGCGTTCGTCGCGGACGCCGCCCGGCGCATCCTCGACGACGCGGAGCTGCGCGCCTCCCTGAACGCCCGGCTCTCCGGCGCCGCCCTGCACCTGGTGTCGACCTACCGCAGCGACATCGCGCACGTCATCAGCGAGACCGTGCAGGGCTGGGACGCGGCCGAGACCACCGACAAGATCGAGACGCAGGTCGGGCGCGACCTCCAGTTCATCCGCATCAACGGCACGGTCGTCGGAGCGCTGGCCGGGCTCGCGATCTACAGCGTGGCCACGGGGGTCGCTGCGCTGCTGTAGCCGCCTTGGGTGGATTCGGTCATGACCCGGTAACTCATGAGTCGTCCGCTTCAGATGGTCTCAACCTACCGAGATTCCACCGCGCGTCTGCTTCCAGGTCGGAGAAAGGCACTCAACCTGACGCACGCGGCCCCGCAAATGCGTTATTGACTCGGCCGCCGGCTACGGCCGATCGACAGACTCGAGCCAGCGCGAGTTACGTGCAGGGTCGAGGACAAGGATCGCGCCGGCGACGGGTCGCAAACTCCGTCCACTCCATTCAAGGAAGAACGGAGCATTGAACGATGCGTACTTTCAAACGGCTAGGGGCAATTGGCGCCCTGATTCTTGCCATGGTGCTAGGAGCAGGAGCTCATGCAGCGAATGCGGCTGGTGCAGCACCCTCGAACGTCCACGTGAATCTGTACACCAAGAGTGCGACAGTCGGGTGGAGCGCTGTCCCCGGAGCTACGTTGTACACCGTCATCGTGTCCCGTGATGGATACGCGGGTCCGTACGCGGGCTTCACGACCACCTCGACGTCGATCAACATTTCCTATGCCAACTTCCCCTACAGATCTGCAACGGGAGGTAAGGCCTATCGCTTCTCAGTCGGCGCGAAGGGGGCCGGGTGGTCGTCCACCACCAAGAGCGTCAAGGTGATGGCGAATGGAACGCTTGTTTCTGCGAGCAACACCAATGCCGCGTTGAAGAAGATCTCAGACTGCAACCACCAGGGATCGGCCGCGGCGCTTGTCGTTGGCGGGACTGGAGGGGTGGTCGCGCTTGTGACGGTCTGGATTCCTGGTGTCGACGTTGTAACCGCTGGTGGACTTGCCACCGCAATGGCGGCGACCTACGTCGCGACATCTGTAGTCTGCGTGCTTAGCTAAAGGGGAACTAGAATGTCTAACATGAGCGCAAACGACGCGAAGCAGGGCAGCATTCTCGGCGCGAGTCTGCTCCTCGCAGTTACTGTCGGAGTCGTGCTCGCGTTCTTCGGAACGAGTGTCGGATGGCCCGTCTGGGAAACGATCGTGGTCCCGCTGTTCGTGGCGGCGATCGCGTTTGTGGGTAACATGCTCTTCGCTCGGGCAAGGCGTCGCAGCTGAGTGCTTGAGACTCGGGCCGCCACCTCGCCGCCTGAGTCTCACGCCTCTTCACCGCCGCGAGTCAGTCAGCCGTCGTATCGCCGCACGGACTCGACCTTGTCAAGCTCCGGCGATAAGGCCCATCACTCGGCGACGGGCGTCGCGGCGCCGTTCTGACGGTCGCCGTCAGCGCACCGCGGTCACCGAGGCCGTGTCCTGCCGCAGCCTCCGCCGCCGGGCGAACGGCAGCGCGACCAGCCGCCAGCCGACGAGGAAGACGCCGAGCACCACCGCGGCCACCGCGATGAAGCTCGGCTGCACGCCCTGCCCGCAGGCCGTGCGGATCAGCATGCCGAGCGCGACCGTCATCAGCCAGATCGGGATGCCCGGCCAGACGATGGCGAGCGGCCGCGTCCAGGCCCAGGTCACGAGCCAGCCGACGACCAGGCCGATGAGGAACGGCCACAGCGTCGTGAGCAGCCCGGAGACGCCCGCGCTCTCGCCGTGGCTGCGCCGGCCGATGAGGACGAAGAGGAGGACGAGGGCCGCGTCCAGCACGAACGCCAGCGCCGCTGTCCTCCAGGATTTCACCCGTTGATGCTACGGGGAGGCCCCGTGCGTTGCCTGGGTGCGAGGTGGGCGGCACCTCCTCATTAGACTGGCCTCACCTGTCGCACCGGACTGTCGCAGCGGCCTGTCGCTGGCGACCTGTCGCCACCCTCCTGGAGTGCTCCGTGCCGAACTTCGACTTCCTCGCTCAGCCCTCGCTCCCGCGCCCCGACGTCACGGCCGACGACGCCGTCGCCATCGCCGCCGCGCGGTTCGGCCTCCACGGGCGGGTGACCGAGCTCGGCAGCCAGCAGGACCGCAACTTCCTCGTCGACACCGGCGACGACCGGTACGTGCTCAAGCTGGCCAACCCGGTCTTCTCGGCCGACGAGCTGCGGGCGCAGAACGCGGCGCTGGCGGCCCTCACCGGCTCCGGCATCCGCATCCCGGAGGTCATCCGCTCGCTCGACGGCGACGACCTGGTGGAGGTGGAGGCGCAGGGCCGCACGCTCCTCGCCCGCGTGCTGCGCTACCTCGACGGCGACCCGCTGACCGGCGTCGCGCGGCCGACGCGGGAGCAGCTGCGGACCCTCGGCGCGCTCGCCGGCACGGTCGCGGCCGGGCTGTCGGAGCTGCGCCACCCCGGCCTCGACCGGACCACCCAGTGGGACGCCCGGGTCAGCGGCGAGGTCATCGACCTGCTGCTGGAGCACGTGGAGCAGCCGGCCAAGCGCGCGGTCGTCCGCCGCGCCGCCGACGACGCCCTCGCCCGCCTGGAGCCGCTGCGCTCGCGGCTGCGGGTCCAGGCGGTGCACGGCGACGTGACCGACGACAACATCGTGCTCGGCGAGGGCGGCCCCGGCGTCATCGACTTCGGCGATGTGGCCGACGGCTGGCTGGTCGCCGAGCTCGCCGCGACCGTCACGAGCGCGCTGCATCACGTCCCCGACGCTCCGATCGACGCCGTGCTGGAGGTCGTGGCGGCCTTCCACGCCGAGTCCCCGCTCGACGACGCCGACCTGGCCGCGCTGTGGCCGCTGGTCGTGCTGCGCGGCGCCGTGCTCGTCGTCAGCGGCGAGCAGCAGGTCGCGCTCGACGGCGACAACGCCTATGCGGACGAGAACCGCGCGCACGAATGGGTCGCCTTCGACGTCGCCCGCCGCCTCGACGCGACCGAGGTGGAGGCGCTGATCCGCGGCCGCTTGCAGGTGGCGGCGGCGACCGAGCCTCCCGCGCTCGGCCGCCTGGTCGCGCTCGAGACCACCGGGCGCAACCTCACCGATCTCTCCGTGCTGGGCCGCGACCAGGACGCCGGCGCCTGGCTCCAGGACGGCGCCGAGGCGGCCGTGCTCGCCCGCGTCTGCCGCGAGGCCGGCCACGCCGTCACCCGGTACGGCGAGGCGCGCCTGACGCGTGCGCGGGTGAACCGCACCTCCGCCTCCGCCACCATCGCCCTCGCCGTGACGCTGGAGGCGCCGGAGGGCGTGCCCGTGCTGGCCCCCTTCTCCGGCGAGCTCGCCCTCGTCGGCGGCGCGTGGCTGCTGCGCGGCGACGGCCTGGAGCTGTGGCTCGACGGCCTCAGCCGCCCGCTGACGACCGCCACCGTGGCCGCGGGCGACGAGCTCGGCACGGCGGTGCGGCTCACCGTGCAGCTCAGCCGGCTGCGCGGGTGGCGTCCGCCCGCGCTGGTCACGCCGGCCGTTCCCGTCGAGCGGTGGAGCGCCATCTCGCCCGACCCGTCCGCCCTGTTCGGGGTGGCCCTCGCCGCGCCCCAGCCGGACCCGGCCGCGTCGCTCGCCCGGCGGGATGCGACGTTCGCGCAGGTGCAGGAGCATTACTTCACCGAGCCGCCGCTGATCGAGCGCGGCTGGCGTCACCACCTGCTCGACACCCGGGCGCAGAGCTACCTCGACATGGTGAACAACGTCACGCAGCTCGGCCACGGGCATCCTCGGCTGGTGGAGGCGGTGCGCGACCAGTGGGCGCGCCTGAATACCAACTCCCGGTTCCACTACGACGAGCTCTCGCGGTTCACCGAGCGGCTCGCCGCGATCGCGCCGGAGGGCCTCGACACCGTGTTCCTCGTCAACAGCGGCTCGGAGGCGGTCGACCTCGCCCTCCGCCTGGCGCAGACGCACACCGGCCGCCGGACCATCCTGGCGGTGAAGGAGGCGTACCACGGCTGGACCGTCGGCGCCGACGCGGTCACGTCGTCGCTCGGCGACAACCCGCGGGCGCTGGAGACGCGACCCGACTGGGTGAAGCTCGTCTCCTCCCCCAACATCTTCCACGGCGCCCACCGCGGCGCCGGCTCAGGACCGGCCTACCTCGCCGAGCTCGACGCCGACCTGGCCGAGCTGGACGCGGCCGGCATCGGGATCGCCGGGTACATCGCCGAGCCGGTGTTCGGCAACGCCGGCGGCGTCATGCTGCCCGACGGCTACCTGGCCGGCGTCTACGAGCGCGTCCGTGCCCGCGGCGGCGTCTGCATCGCCGACGAGGTGCAGGTGGGCTACGGCCGGATGGGCCACTACTTCTGGGGCTCCGAGCAGCAGGGCGTCATCCCCGACGTGATCACGGTGGCGAAGGCGATGGGCAACGGGCAGCCGCTCGGCGCGGTCATCACCCGGCGGGAGATCGCCGAGTCGTTCGCGGCGGAGGGCAGCTTCTTCTCGTCAGCGGGCGGCAGCCCGGTGAGCGCGGTCGTCGGCCTGACGGTCCTCGACATCATGCGCGACGAGCACCTGCAGGAGAACGCGGCGACGGTCGGCGACCACCTCGCGGCCCGGCTGCGCGAGCTGGGCGAGCGGCACCCGCTCGTCGGCGCGGTCCACGGCCTCGGCCTCTACCTCGGGGTGGAGCTCGTGCGCGACCGCGAGACGCTGGAACCGGCCACGGCCGAAGCGCACCTGGTCTGCGACCGCCTCCTGGCCGAGGGTGTGATCGTGCAGCCGACCGGCGACTTCAAGAACGTGCTCAAGATCAAGCCGCCGCTCTGCATCACGCGCGAGAGCGCCGACCGCTTCGCGGACGCGCTCGACCTCGTGCTCGCGACGCTGTAGGCCGCAGGCTGCCTGCCGCCTCGGCGGCGATGGCGTCGGCGACGGCGCTGAGCGCGGAGGAGCGCAGCGACCACTGGTGCCAGTACAGCGGCACCTCGACGGCGCCCTCCTCGTCGAGCACGCTGAGGCGGCCGTCGGCGACCAGGCCGGCGGCCTGGAGGTCCGGCAGCATCCCCCAGCCGCGGCCGAGCTCGGCCGCGGCGACGAACTGGGTCGACGCGGGCACGTAGTGCCGGGGCGGGCGTGCGCCGGGTGCGAAGCGGTCGAGGTAGCGGTCCTGAAGGGCGTCCTTGCGGTCGAAGACCAGCATCGGCGCGGCGGCGGCGGCCTCCCGCGTCCATCCCTCGGGCGCCCAGCGCTCGACGAACGCCGGGCTCGCCGCCGGCCGGTAGACCATCGAGCCGAGCGGGGACACCGTGCAGCCCTGCACCGGCTCGGGGTCGGAGCTGATCGCGGCCATCGCGGTGCCGTCCCGCAGCCGGTCGAGCGTGTGCTCCTGGTCGTCGAGCGTGATGTCGAACGCGAGTCCCGGCACCGCGGCGAGAGCGGGCAGCGCCCAGGTGGCGAGCGAGTCGGCGTTGATCACGAGCGGGATGCTCGCGGTGGCGCCCTCCTCCCCCGCCAGCTCGGCGGCGGCCTCGGCCTCCAGCAGGGCGAGCTGCCGGGCGAGGCGCAGCAGCACGCGGCCCGCCTCCGTCGGCTCGATCGGCTTGCTGCGCCGCAGCAGCACGCGGCCGCTCTGCTCCTCCAGCGCCCGCACCCGCTGGCTGACGGCGGACGGCGTGATGCGCAGCGCGACGGCGGCCCGGTCGAAGGTGCCGTGATCGACCGCGGCGGCCAGGGTCCGGAGGTGCTCGGCGTTCGCATCCATCGACAGTGATGCTAATGCACAGTAAGAATCATGAGCTGTACTTGATCGGAAGCACCCCGTAGCGTCGAATCGATGTTCAGCAGCGCTCTCGGCACCTTCCTGGCCGGCCTCGGCTCCTCCGCCTCCCTCATCGTCGCGATCGGCGCGCAGAACGCGTTCGTGCTGCGGCAGGGGCTGCGGCGCGAGCACGTGCTCCCGATCGTCGTCATCTGCGTGCTCAGCGACGCGGTGCTGATGGGGGCGGGCGTCGCCGGGATCGGCGCGCTGGTGAAGAGCGCTCCGCTGGCCCTCGAGATCGTGCGGTGGGCGGGCTTCGCCTTCCTCGTGGGCTATGCGGTCGTCGCGGCACGCCGGGCGCTGAAGCCGGGCGCCCTGACCGCGGCGAACGGCACCGCCACCTCCCTGCTCGCCGCGGTCGGCACCTGCCTGGCGATCACGTGGCTGAACCCGCACGTGTACCTCGACACGGTCCTCCTCATCGGCTCGCTGTCGGCCGCGCACGGCGATCCCGGCCGCTGGGTGTTCGGCGCGGGAGCCGCGACCGCGAGCCTGCTCTGGTTCACCCTGCTGGGATTCGGAGCCCGGTTCGCCGCACCGGTCTTCGCCCGGCCGGTGGCGTGGCGCGTGCTCGACGCGGGCATCGCGGTGCTGATGCTGGTGCTGGCGGTGCTGCTGGTCGTCTAAGCGGCCCGAGCGGAGGCTGCCGCCGCCGCAGCGACGCCGAGTCCGTCCTGGGGCTCCCGCTCCAGGAGGCCGGCGAGGTCGCTGTGGTGGGTGGAGAGGAAGCCGTGCCGCATCGCCGTGGCGATACTCAGCAGCATCGGAGCCTGGAACGGCAGCAGGCCGGGCGATGACGTCAGCTGGTCGCGGTAGTCGCCCACGGACAGGTCGTGGATCGAGGCATCCAGCACGTGTCCGATGCCCACGATCCCGAACGCTGGCCCGGTGAGCTCGTAGATCCGTCCGCTGTGGCGCTCGGGCGACAGTGCGACGGTGGCCGCCGCGCGGGCGAGGTCGTCGCGCGCAGGGGCGGCGACCCTCCCCTCACCGAACGGTGATTGCAGCACGCCGTCCTGCCAGCCGAGGAGGTCGCCGATCAACTCGGCGTACAGCCCGTTGCGCAGGATCGTCCACGCCATGCCGCTGGCCGTGATCATCCGCTCGGTCGCGCGGTGAGCCAGTGCGAACCCGAGGTGGTCGCCCTCGCCCACGACGCTGGTGTAGACGATGTGCTCGACACCATCGCGGCGAGCGGCTTCGACGACGCGCTGGTGTCGCGCGATGACGACGTCGTCCTCGGCGTAGCCCGCCGACACCAGCACGAGCGTCGTGACATCGCGCAGGTCGAGGGTGGCCGGGTCGTCGAAACTCATCGCCCGTCCCGCCGGTCCGGGCGTCCTGCTCGCCCCGATGGCGGGCGTCTGCCGGCCGCGGAGATGCTGGAGGGTCAGGGAGCCCAGTTGCCCGCTGGTACCGGTGACGAGAATCATGCAGAGTCCTTCGAGGTGGTTATCGTTGGTAACCAGCCGGTCACCGGAACTCATCCTCAGACCCGGGTCCGGCCCGCACAAGGAGGCACTTCAATGTCCGCCACGCACACCGCGGTAACCCCCCGCGTCAGACCAGACGCCGCCGATCTGGAGCCCTGCGGTTCGCAGGATCATCCCGACTGCGGGATCCGGGATGTGCTCGACCGCGTCGGCGACAAATGGTCGGTGCTGGTCATCGTCGAACTCGCCTCCGGTCCCCGGCGCTTCCGTGAGCTCCAGCGAGCGATCGACGGCATCTCACAACGCATGCTCACCGTGACGGTGCGACGCCTCGAGCGCGATGGCCTCGTGCTGCGCACCGTGTACCCCACGGTCCCCGCCCAGGTCGACTACCGGCTGACCGAGACGGGGGCCAGTCTCACTCACCTGGTCAAGGCCCTCGCCGACTGGTCGCTGTCGCACCGGGAGGCGATCGCCGAAGCACGATCCCGCTACGACCGACAGGCGACCGAGTAGGGCCGCCGATCGGTCAGTCGATCGCCGTGTCCGGCCGCTGCATCTCGCTCCCGTCCGCGAGCGCACGCACATACGCGTATGCCTCGCGCGCGTAGCCGCTCCAGCCCTCCGCCGTGTCGGGAGGCAGGGCCACCCACTCCTTCATCGTGCGCGTGCCCATGGTGACGTCGTGCGCCACGCCCGCCGTCATCAGCGCGACGGCGCGGTCACGCGGGAGCTTCCCGATGAGCCCGTCACCGTGACCGAGGAAGGCGAAGATCTTGCCGTCGACACGGAGGCCCGGGCTGCGGAACATCGTGCCGAAGCGGACGCGCGGGTCGTCCGCGTACTCCGCCGCCAGCGCGTCGAGCGCCTCGCGGCCGGCCGTCGCCTCTTCCACGAGCACAATCTAGAGCCCGGAAACGCCGGAAGGCCACCCTCTCGGGTGGCCTTCCGGACTCTGTGGTGGAGCTAAGGAGATTCGAACTCCTGACCTCTTCGATGCGAACGAAGCGCGCTACCAACTGCGCCATAGCCCCGGGGAACTGCTTAGAAACAATAGCACCCGATCCCGGTCAGATCGAAATCGAGCACCGCTCAGCTCGCCGCCCGGCGACGCCGGAGGACGGCGTCCAGGTCGAGGGCGCGGTCGTCCATCGCGTCGAGGATGCCCATGCTCGCGTAACGGCTGGGCGCCTCGGCGACGGGAGCGACGGGAGCGACCGGGGCCGCAGGCGCGACCGGCGAGACGGGCGCCGCGGACGCGGCAGGAATCTCGGCGGACCCCGTCGCTACGGCCACCGGACGCAACGGCACGGGCGCGGGGGCCGGCGGGGCGACCTCCGCCGCCTTCCGCTCGAAGTCCGCACGGGCGGCGGCGCGGCGCAGCTCGGTGGCCGCGTCGATCGACGCCATCGCGGCGGCGGCCACGGTCCCGGGCGAGAGGTGGAGGGGCTTCGGGAGCGGGCGCGGCGTCCAGCTCTGGCGCAGGCGCTCCTGCACCGGCAGGTCGTGCTGGGCGTCGTCGTACAGCTCGGGCGCGGGAGGCGCGTACGGCGCCACGACGGAGGTTGCGGGCGCAGCCTCCTGCGGACGGGCCAGACGGGTGAGCATCCCGACCGCGGCGACACCGAGTGCGGCCGACAGCGCGGGCACCAGCCAGACGCCGGTGGAGGCCATGAGGGCGGTCCCCGCGGCGACGCCCACCGCGGCGACCACGAGTGCGAGCGTGCTCAGGGCGCGCGCGCGACGGAGCCGACGGCGGCGCTGCGGAGACAGGCTGGAGGCGCGGGTCGACGCGGACAGCGCCCGCGCGCGCTGCGCGGCGGCGGCCCGGGCGGCGCGCTCGACGGCGATGGCCTCGGCGGCGGCGCGCTCCGCCTCCTCGGCGGCACGACGACGCTCCTCCGCGATCGCCTGCTCGCGACGGGCGTGGGCGGCGGCCTCGGCGCGGGCGACGGCCATCCGCTTCTCCTCCGCCTTGCGCAGGATGCGCTGCTGCTCTGCGACCGTGCGGGCCGTGGCCTCCATGCGCACCTCGTCGGGCAGCTCGCTCGTCTCGGCCAGGATGCGCAGCGTCTGCTGCAGCCGTACGGCGTTGCGCTCCGTCGCGAGGTACTCGCGCCGGCGCAGCCACACCGGGATCAGATAGGCCACCCAGAGGGCGGCCGCGATGGCGACGACCACCCCACCGCCCATCACATCCCCGTTCATGCCTCTACGCTAGAGGCCCGCACGCGCCGGGCCCCGGCAGGTGGACGGGTGTGTCTTCCGCTCAGCGGCCGTCGAGTCGACGTTCAGCGAACGCGCGCCACCGGCAGAGGGTTGCTGGAGGCCGCACGGTCCTCCGCGCTGATCGTCGCGGCGTCCGCCGGCACCTGGCCGTCGAGCCAGCGCCGCAGCACGCCCTGGGTCAGCTCCTCCGACACCAGGCCGAAGCAGAAGTGGTCGCGCCAGTCGCCGTTGATGTGGATGTAGCGCCGTCGCAGTCCCTCGTACCGGAAGCCCAGCTTCTCGACCACGCGCAGGCTCGGCGCGTTCTCGGGGCGGATGCAGATCTCCATCCGGTGCAGTCCGAGCTGGTAGAAGCAGTAGTCGGTCGCCAGCGCCACGGCTGTCGGGGTGATGTTGTGCCCGGCGAACCGCTCGGCGATCCAGTAGCCGATGGTCGCGCTCGACAGCGAGCCGTAGGTGATCGACGACACGTTCAGCTGGCCGGCCAGCTCGCCGTCGTACTCCACGATGAAGGGGAGGCCGTGGCCGGCGCGGGCGTTCGCCAGCAGGGAGCGGATGCTCGCCCGCGTGTCGAACGCGCCCGCCGAGTACGGGCTGGTCGCCTCCCACTGCCGCAGCCACGAGCGGTTGTCGAGCAGCGCTCGCTCGAGCGCGCGCGCATCCCGCAGGCGGATGGGCCGCAACCCCACCCGGCCCTCGCCGAGCGTGGGGATCACGATCGCCACGGACTCCTCCTTCGCCGTCTCCCGTACCTCCGCCGCGCTCCGCTCAGCTCTCGGCCGGCTCCGGCTGCTCCACCGGCTGCACCGGCTCGGCCGGCATCTCCTCGACGACCTCTTGCGGGTCGTCCTGCAGGCCGCCGGCGAAGTCGCGCAGCCACGGGCGCAGCTCCGGGCCGAGATCCTCGCGGTCGACGGCCAGCTGCACGATGGCCTTGATGTAGTCGAGGCGGTCGCCGGTGTCGTAGCGGCGGCCGCGGAAGACGACGCCGTACACGCCGCCGGTCCAGTCGGGCGCCTCGGCCATCGACTGCAGGGCGTCGGTCAGCTGGATCTCGTTGCCGCGGCCCGGCTCGGTGCGCTCCAGCACGTCGAACACCTCGGGGCGCAGCACGTAGCGGCCGATGATGGCCAGGTTGGAGGGGGCGTGCTCCTTGTCCGGCTTCTCGACCAGGCCGGTGATCCGCACGACGTCGTCCTCGTCGGTGGGCTCGACCGCGGCGGCGCCGTAGAGGTGGATGCTGTCGGGGTCGACCTCCATGAGCGCGACCACCGTGGTGTTGAGCTCGTGCTGCACGTCGAGCATGCGGGTCAGCAGCGGGTCGCGGTGGTCGATGATGTCGTCGCCGAGGAGCACCGCGAACGGCTCGCGGCCCACGTGCATCTTGGCGCGGAGCACCGCGTGGCCGAGGCCCTTGGGGTCGCCCTGGCGCACGTAGTGCACGTCGGCGAGCGAGGTGGAGTAGTTGACCTTCTGCAGGCGGTCGGTGTCGCCCTTCTTCTGCAGGGTGTCCTCGAGCTCGGCGTTGCGGTCGAAGTGGTTCTCCAGCGCGTTCTTGTTGCGGCCGGTCACCATGAGCACGTCGTGCAGGCCGGCGTCGACGGCCTCCTCGACGACGTACTGGATGGCCGGCTTGTCCACCACCGGAAGCATCTCCTTCGGCATCGCCTTCGTCGCCGGGAGGAACCGGGTGCCCAGACCCGCCGCAGGGATGACCGCTTTCGTCACGTGGTTTGCCATGCCGCCTACAGTATCCGCATTTCCGGCGGTCACAGGCTCGGTCTTCTAGGATTGCGGTATGGACCCGGATACCGCCGAGCACCGCAAGCGGGCGCTCCGCGCCGAGCTCCGCGAACGCAGGCAGAACCTCACGTCGACCGAGCGCTCCGGCGCCACCGCGGGGCTGACCCGCAACCTGGTGGACCTGGCGACCGATCTCTCCGCCCGCTCGGTCGCGGCCTACCTGTCGACGCCGATCGAGCCGGACACCCGCCCGTTCCTCAACTGGGCGCACGTCCAGGGGCTGCGCGTGCTGCTCCCGATCTCGCGCGAGGACGGCCTGCTCGACTGGACGACCGGCGACGGCGAGACCGAGACCGAGGGCCTGTTCGGGATGCCGGAGGCCGTCGGCGAGCTGCTCGGCCCGATCGCGATCAACGATGTCGACCTCATCCTCGTCCCAGCGGCGGCCGTCGATGCGAGCGGGATGCGGATGGGCTGGGGCCGCGGCTATTTCGACAAGACGCTCGGCAGCATGGAAAAATGTCCTCCGGTCTACGCCGTGCTCTACGACGGCGAGCTCGTGGACGAGGTCCCGCGCGAGCGGCACGACCAGCCCGTCGACGGCGCCGTGACGCCGACCCGGATCGTCCAGTTCTCCTGACCCACCGGTCCACTCCGGACCCGACCGACCACGGGAAGCAGATGCCCACCTACTCCTACCAGTGCCGCGACTGCGGCCACGCCTTCGACATCCAGCAGGCCTTCACCGACGACGCGCTGACGGTGTGCCCGAACTGCGGCGGCTCGCTCCGCAAGGTGTTCGGCGCCGTCGGCGTGACCTTCAACGGGTCCGGGTTCTACCGCACCGACTCGCGGGGGACGAAGGCGGGGGCGGGGTCGGGTTCGTCGGGATCGGGCTCGTCGTCCTCGTCGGGATCGGGCTCGTCGTCCTCGTCGGGATCGTCGTCCTCGTCGTCCTCCTCCTCGTCGTCCTCGTCGTCCGGGTCGTCGTCCTCCTCCGCGGGGTCCGCCGCCTAGTCAGCACCACCCCTCCTGCAGAAAGGACCGGTCATGCTCAAGGGTTTCAAGGAGTTCATCCTCCGCGGCAACGTGATCGACCTGGCCGTCGCGGTCGTCATCGGCGCCGCGTTCACGGCGGTCGTGAACTCGATCGTCACCAACATCTTCAACCCGCTGATCGGCGCCCTGTCGATGAGCGACAGCCTGGACAACGCGCTCACGCTCACCATCGGCGACGCACAGGTCAAGTTCGGCGCCGTCGTCGCGTCGATCATCAACTTCCTGATCGTCGCGGTCGTGGTGTACTTCGTCTTCGTCTACCCGATCAACGAGGTCCGCAAGCGCGCGGAGCGCCTCCGCAAGAAGGGCGTCGTCGAGCCGGAGGCCCCGGTCACCGAGCTGGACGTGCTCACCGAGATCCGCGACCTCCTCGCCACCCAGCAGACCCCGCCGCAGGGCACCGGCAAGCACGCCGACCCCCAGATCTAGTCCCGCTGATTTGCGCCGAATCGCGGTTATGCGGCGCTGATAACCGCGATTTGGGGCAAATCGTGCCCTGGTCTGGTCTCGGGGCGGGGCCGCTCACCAGTGCGGGGGGACGTCGCGGCGCAGGCGCTCGTCGTTCGATCCGAACGACGGGGTGTGGTCGCTGTCGGTCGCGGCCGGCTCGGGCGCGGCCGGCAGCGCCGGCGTCGGGTCCGCTCCGGGCGCGCCCGGCCGCTGCACGCGGCGGCTGCGCCGCGGGCGCGCCGGATCGCCGGAGACGGTGCGCTGGTCGCGGTCGGAGGTCACCCCTCCAGGGTAACGGCGCTCAGCCGACCGGGATCGTGATCGGCGCCGTCTCGGTGCCGACCTCCGCTCCGATCAGCTTCGCGATGCGCGTGGCGACCGCGTCCGGGTCGGCGAACAGCTCGAAGCTGTGCACCCGGAGGTAGTGCCAGCCGAGGCGGCGCAGCACGTCGGGGCGCAGGCGGAGGGACTCGCGGAGGCTGCCCTTGTTGACATCCTCGTCGGTCTCGACCGCGACCGCACGGCCGCCATGCGACGCGACCAGCGTCAGCTTGCCGCGGTAGCCGAGGTGCACGTCGAGACCCCGGCGCACCAGGCGCTTGGCGAGGTCGAGCACCATCGGGTCCGCGTCGTGGCTGAGGTACTCGGGCGCCGCCGCCTGCAGCTGGTCGGCCTCCCCCAGCACCTGGGCCAGCGCCGCGATGCCGTGCCGCATGCGCGACTCGTCGATGTCCTCCGGCTTGAAGCACGACACGATGTCCATGCCGCGGCGTGCGCGGGTCATCCCGACGGCCAGCAGGCGGTCGCCGCCGGGCTCGGCCAGCGCGCCGAAGTTCGACAGCAGGCGGCCGTGCGGCGTGCGCCCGTAGCCGATGCTGAAGATCGCGCGGTCGCGGCTCTGGCCGACCGACTGGTCGAGGGTGACCACGGTGAACGGCTCCGCCCGGTCGCCCAGGATGAAGTCGGCGAGCTCGCTGCGCTTGGAGAAGGCGGCCAGCACCGCCTGGTTGACGCGCACGGCGTGCCGCTCGCTCGCGGTGATGACCATGAGCGACTCGCGCGGCCGCTCGGTCGCGTGCTTGAGCACGAGGTCGACGACGGTCGCGACCTCGGCGTCGGTGCTCTCCACAGCGCCGGTGTCGGTGTCGGGCATGCCCTGGCCGCCGGTCACGTAGTGCAGCGCGAGGCTGCCGTGGCCGAGGAAGGTGCCCGCCCACGGGAACGAGTCGATCATCCCGCCGTAGAAGCGGCGGTTGACGAGCTCGGCGAGGTCTTCGCCGCCGGCGCGGTAGCTGCGCGTCAGCGTATAGACGGGCAGCAGCTCGGAGAGCCGGGCGAGCGCGGAGTCCGCGTGCATCGCGTCGAGGTCGTCGGCGTCGACCGTCGTGCCGTACTCGTGCACGCCGATGTCGAACCGCGACGGGGTCTGCGTGACCGGGTCGCCGAACGCGACGACCTGCTTGGCGCGGCGCAGCACCGGGACGTTCTCGGCGAGGCTGGAGGCGCCCGCGTCGACCAGCAGCACGGCGTCGAACGACACCTCCCCGCTGATGTCGGGGACCTCGTACGGCGAGACCAGCCACACCGGAGCCAACGGCCGTGCCAGGTGCGGCGCGGCGGCGTTCAGCGACTGCGCGGTCGGGTTCTCGGTGGTCAGGAGGCGCTTCAGCGCGGCGGCCTCGTCCGGCCAGTCCACGATGCCGATCTTCCAGGTCTCGGCGAGCATCCACGCGAGCTGCTTGCCGGTGGCGGAGGCGTGCGCCTCGTCGACGAGCCGGAAGTCGGCCTCCAGCCGGTCGAGCACGCTGGTGTTGGCGCTGAGCAGGGCGCGGTCGGAGGCGAGCAGCGTCTCGAGGACGGACTGCCACCACGCCAGCTCCAGCTCGGCGCTCACCTGCGTCTCCGGCACGTGCCGGATGGAGAGGTCCGACAGCAGCGGGTCGAGGTCGAGCTCGCGCAGCTGGCCGAGCAGCGCGGTCCGCTCCTGCAGGTTGGCGAGCACCTCCGACTCGGCGGCGAGGCCCGCGATCTGGCGGGTGAGGATCTCGATCGGCAGCGCGGCCAGCGAGTTCGGAGTGCCGGTGCGGCGCAGCGGGATGTCGAGGCGGGCCAGGTCCTCCGCGACGCGCTGGTAGGCGACCTGCACGTCCGCGATGCCGACCGGCACCTCCGGAACCACACCGGCGACGGCGAACCGGTTCCAGAGGATGCGCTGCTGCTGGATGCGACGCAGGCTCTCGTTGAGGTCCGTGACGTGCACGCCGGGCCGCACGTACTCCAGCGCGAGCTTGCGCAGGCGCCGGCGGTTGGCTCCGGACATCGCCGGGGACTCGCGGCGGGAGGAGGTGGCCGCGATCAGCTCCGCCAGCGAGCGGTCGAACACCGCCGGGGTGAAGCGGTCGAGGGTCTCGCGGATGTCGGCGAGGAGCCGCAGGTAGACGCCGAGCTCGGCGATCGACTCGAACGGCCGCATCCTGGTCTGCCCGATGAGGGCGTTGGCGCGGTCGATGAGGCGCGGCAGCTCGGCGCGGTTCAGCTTCTTGGCCAGCTCGTGCGCGGCCTTGCCCTCCTCCGTCGTCGTGAAGGAGGCGCCGTACCACGGCGAGTCGTTGGGCCCGTAGCGGAACTCGCCCAGGCGCGCGGCGCGGATGAGCGCGTCGGCGGCCGAGGCGCGGTCGTGCGCGAGCGCCTCGATCGAGCGGCGGCCGAGCCGGGCGGTGGTGGAGGGCGGCGCCGGCAGCAGCGACAGGTGCGACAGCTCGCGCAGCGCATCCAGCACCGACACCTTGAGCACGGGGTCGCGGCGGGTCAGCGCGGCGCGGTAGTCGAGCAGCACCTTGCGGAGGCGGACCAGCGCCTCGTCCACATCGGTGACGCGCGGCTGCTCCGCCTTCTCGTTGCGGCCGATGGCCTGGATGAGGTCGCGGCGCAGCGTGCGCGGCGTGACGGCGAGGCCCGGGAGGCCCGCGCGCGCGAGCCGCTGCGCGATGTCGTCGAGGCTCGACCGGCGCGGGGTCACGACGAGCACGCGCTTGTGCTGGCCGACCAGCGCGCCGATGGCGTTGACGATGGTCTGCGTGCCGCCGGTGCCCGGCAGCGTCTTCACGACGATGGAGTTGCCGGCGGCGATCTGGGCGACGACGTTCTCCTGCGCCTCGTCGGCGTCGAGGAGGAGGGTGTCGGTCGCGGGCGGGCGCTCGTCCTGCTTGATCGGGTCCACCGGGTTGAAGGCGCTCTCGACCGTCGTGCGCGCGGTCGGGTTGCCGGCCAGCGCATCCAGCATCACGGCGTCGAGGTCGTCGGCCTCGGCACGCAGCGCCGGGGCGACGTCGGCGAACGACGAGACGACGAGCCGCGGCTGCACGTTGAACCAGGGCAGGTGGGAGGTCAGCCCACGCAGGCGGTCGATGACCGGTTGCGGCTTGAACACGCCGTTCTGCACGGCGAGCGCCACGAAAGCGTCGGCGTCGAGGGTGATCTGGAACTGCTCGGCGAGCGCCTCCGCCAGCTGCGGGTTGAGGAACGGCTGACCCTTGAGCTTGAGCTCGAAGTCGCGGCCGTAGCGGCGGATCGCGAGCGGGCGCAGCAGGATCGGGGCGAAGAACTCGTCGCCGCCGTGCCTCCACTGCGCCAGCCCGATCGCCAGGTGCACCGATTCGATGCCGCGTACGGAGCGCAGCTCGATGCCCTTGGCCGTGATCGCATTGGCGGCGGCGCGCGCGGTGCGCAGCGCCAGCTCGTCGCGGATGAGACTCGACAGCAGGGTGCTCTTGCCCGTGATGAACTGCGGCAGACCGCCCGGGTGCGTGGTGCTGAGCTCGATGCGGGTGCGGGGGCCGTCCTCGAAGTGGAGCAGCGGGGAGGTGCCCCCGATCGCCGCGATCTCGTCGCGCCAGCGCTGCCACACCGGCTCGGCGATGTTGCCGGCGGTGAGGGCCGGATCGCCGAGGCTCAGCATGTGCGGAGCGGTCGTGTTGCCGGCGGGATGCAGGGCGTCGTCGTCCCTGAGGTCCGACGCCATCGCGTCGTCCTCCGTCTTCCTATCCAGTCGCCACACACGGACACCCTACGTGCCCGACCCAGGAAACCCGGGCAATTCGGGCGGGTTTCGCGGCGATCCGCTACGATGCCGCGCTCGGCTGCGTGACCTCGGCGGCGGGCGAGCGCAGCGGATCGCGCGGCCTCCCGTGTCCGCGCAGGAGGACCAGGGCGAGCACCCCGCAGAGTGCGTACAGGGCCGCCTGCGCGTCGAGCACAGGGACGGCGCCGACCGTCTCCGCGAGCGCTCCGCCGAGCAGCAGGCCGACGCCCTGCGCCGCGCCGCCCAGTGTCGTCACGGCGGCGATCACGCGGCCGAGGGCGGCGGGAGGCGTCGCGCTCTGCACGATCGTGATCTCGCCGGTGCCGGTGGCGACGGCCGGGATGCCCATCGCGATGAAGAGGCCGGCGTAGACGGCGAGCACGGTGGTGACCGGCGCGAGGTTCCAGGTGACCAGCAGCAGCGCGGCGAAGACCAGGAAGCCGACGCCGACCACGGCGCGCGCACCGAACCGGCGCAGCAGCCTCCCGGTCACGAGGCCGCCGAGCACACCGCCGACCGCCTGGAGGCCGCGGACCAGCCCGACGCCCGCGTCGCCCGCGCCGACGTCGTCCGTCAGGTACACGATGAAGAGGACGAGGAAGATGCCCTGCGCGGCGCCCGCGAGCACGGCGATGAGGGTCATCGTGCGCAGCGTGCCGGACGACAGGAGGGTGCGCAGCCCCTCCACCCACTCGTGCAGGAGGCGGCGCTCGGCATGCCCCACGGCCTCCTCCCCCGCCTGCTGCACCGGCGCCCGGCCGATGCCGCGCCGGGTGCCGAGCACCAGGAGGGCGGTCGCGACGAAGGTCGCCGCATCCACCAGCACGATGCCGCCGAGGCCCCAGAAGGCGAAGGCAGCGCCGCCCAGCGGCGAGCCGACCAGCCGGGCGAGGTTGTCGCTGACGGCGATCAGGCCGTTCGCGGCGCCGAGCTCTTCCGCGCCGACGATGCCGGGGACGATCGCCTGACGTGCCGGGTTGATGATCGCGCCGAGCACCGCCTCCACGGCGGCCACCGCATAGACGATGCCCATCCGGTCGGCGGAGGCGGCGAGGAGAGGGAGCAGGGCAGCCGCCTGCAGCAGCGCGACGACGATGATCGTGCGGCGGCGGTCCCAGCGGTCGACGAGCACGCCGAGCAGGCTGCCGAGCAGCAGCATCGGCACGAGCTCCGCCAGGAAGACGGTGGAGGCGCCGAGCGCCGACCCCGTCGCCGAGAACGCGAACAGCGGAAGCGCGATCATCAGCAGCCAGTCGCCGGTGTCCGAGACGAGTCCGGCCGACCACAGCAGCCCGTAGTCGCGGCGCAGGAGGAGGTGACGGCTGCTCATTCCGCGGCCTCCTGGGCGTCGTCCTGGGCGGCGTCGTCCTGGGCACGGGCCACGGCGAGCGCGTCGGGGTGCCGGAAGGCGTTCAGGTGGAGGGCGACCACGTCCGCATCGGACGGCGCGTCCACGCGCGTGAGAGCGATGTACGGGCGGATGAGCGCATCCAGCTTCTCCCCCAGCGCGCGCAGCTCGGCGGGCGTGAGCCGCAGGGCGTAGCCGGAGAGCATCGTCGCCTCGCGCCATTCGCGCGGCTGCTCGTCGCGCTGCGCGATGGCGCGGTGGACGAGGGCGGCCTCGTCGTCGACCTGGCGGTCGGCCAGGGCGCGCTCGATCGTGCCGGAGCCCAGCTCCGCGTCCGGGTTGTCCGTGTCGCCGTAGCTCAGGCCGGTCGACACCGAGCGCCAGGGGCGTTCGCGGCCGTCCGCGGCCTCCACCGCCTCCACGAGTCCGAAGCGCGCCAGCGCACGCAGGTGGTAGCTGCAGTTGGAGGGGGTGGAGCCGATGACCTCGGCGCACTCGCTCGCCGTGCGCGGGCCGAACGACATCAGGTGGTCGAGCAGCGCGATGCGCAGAGGATGCGCGAGGGCGCGGAGGGCGCGCGGGTCGGTGACCGTGCGGCGCTGCTCGGGGCGCGATTCGAAAGACATGTTTCAGAGTATTGCGAAAGACTTCTTTCACGTCAAGCCGGGAATGCGCGCGAAGGTCGCGCATGTTGTTGACCCGTGTGAACGAACCAACCCGGGCGAGCGTCGGCTTCCGATCGGAACGCGGCCCCATCCTCATCGCGCTCATGCTGACGACGGGCCTCGTGGCCATCGACTCCACGATCCTGGCGACCGCGGTGCCGTCGATCGTGAGCGACCTGGGCGGCTTCGCGCAGTTCCCCTGGCTGTTCTCCATCTACCTGCTCGCCCAGGCGGTGTCGGTGCCGGTGTACGCCAAGCTGGCCGACACGGTCGGGCGCAAGCCGATCGTGCTCGTCGGCATCGCCCTGTTCCTGCTCGGGTCGGTGCTCTGCGGGTTCGCGTGGAGCATGCCCGCGCTGATCGCCTTCCGAGCGGTTCAGGGGCTCGGCGCCGGCGCCATCCAGCCGATGTCGATCACGATCGCCGGCGACATCTACACCGTCGCCGAGCGCGCGAAGACACAGGGCTACCTGGCCAGCGTGTGGGCCATCTCCTCGGTGGTCGGGCCGACGCTCGGCGGGGTGTTCTCGCAGTTCCTGTCGTGGAGGTGGATCTTCTTCGTCAACGTGCCGCTCTGCATCCTCGCGGCCTGGATGCTGATCCGCACCTTCCACGAGAGCATCGAGCGCCGACGCCACCGGGTGGACTACGCGGGCTCGATCCTCCTGACCGCGGGGATGAGCCTCCTGATCCTCGCGGTGCTCGAAGGCGGCCAGGCGTGGGCGTGGGACTCGGCATGGAGCATCGGCGCCTTCAGCCTCGGTGCACTGCTGCTCGTGGCGTTCGTGCTGGTGGAGCGGCGGGCGGCCGAGCCGGTCCTTCCACTGTGGGTGCTCTCCCGCCGGCTCCTGCTCACGACGACGATCGTGTCGCTGGGCATCGGCGCCATCCTGATCGGGCTGACGTCGTACGTGCCGACCTACCTGGAGGGGACCATCGGCTCAGCGCCGCTGGTCGCGGGCCTCGCCGTGGCGGCCCTGACCCTCGGCTGGCCGCTGGCGGCGAGCCAGTCGGGACGCCTCTACCTGCGTATCGGCTTCCGGAGCACCGCCCTGATCGGCACCACCCTGGCGGTGATCGGCGCCGCTGCGCTGGCGGCGACGTCGCTCCAGCCCAGCGTGGCGTGGGTGGCGATCAGCTGTTTCGTCGTCGGACTCGGGATGGGCCTGGTCGCGACGCCGACCCTCATCGCGGCCCAGTCCAGCGTGCCGTGGAACGAGCGCGGCGTGGTGACCGGGACGAACATGTTCGCCCGCTCGATCGGCAGCGCCGTCGGTGTCGCCGTGTTCGGCGCGGTGGCGAACGCGATCATCGCCGGCTCGGCCGGGGGTGAACACGACCCGGGCACCGTGCAGGCCGCCTCCACCGCCGTCTTCGTCGCCACGGCGATCGTCGCCGCCTTGACGATCGTCGCCGCCCTCGCGATGCCGCACGCCCGCGTCGAGGACGTGGAGCTCTCCGCCTCCCCTGCCGCCGACTGAGGCCCGCGCCCGCGTGGTAGTGTGGTCGGACCACATGGTCGGACCACAGTGATGACGCGGGAGGCGCGCGTGACGACAGAGCCGAAGGCCTGGGAGGGCGTGCTCGCCCACATCGAGGCGCAGCTCGTCGACGGCCGCCTCCGCCCCGGCGACCACCTCCCCGCCGAGCGCGCCATGGCCGCCGACCTGGGCGTCGCCCGCTCCAGCGTCCGCGAGGCGATCCGGGTGCTGGAGGCGATGGGTCTCGTCCGCACGCAGACCGGCTCCGGCCCGAGCTCCGGCGCGATCATCGTGGCCCGCCCCGGCGGCGGCATGCAGGCCCTCATGCGGCTGCAGGTCGCGGCCAGCGGGTTCCCGGTCGCCGACGTGGTCCGCACCCGGCTGCTCCTCGAGACCGCAGTCGCCGCCGACCTCGCCGAACGGGCGGGCGGGACGGCCGGCCGCGCCGACCTCGACGACGCCCGCCACCTCCTCGACGCCATGGACGACGCGGCGCTCACGCCCCAGGAGTTCCTCGCGCTCGACGCCCAGTTCCACCTCGCCCTCGCCGACGCCTCCGGAAACACGGTCGTCGCCGCGACGATGTCCGGGCTGCGCAGCTCCATCGAGGGCTACGTGCTCGCCGGCGCCGCGCGCGTCGACGACTGGGCGGCGATGGCCGGCCGCCTCCGCGCCGAGCACCGCGGGGTGCTGGAGGCGATCACCGCCGGCGACCCGGGCGCCGCCCGCACCCGCATCCACGACCACATCAGCGGCTACTACCGCGACGCCTCCCCCGTCACGGCCTCCGCCGCGTCCCCGTCCCCCGTCCACGAACACCGTTAGGCACGCACATGGTCAACCGCCAGTTCCCCAAGCCGGTCGAGCTCCTCGAGCTCATGCAGTTCAAGAAGCCCGAGCTCGACCTCAAGAAGCGCCGGCTCGAGAACGCCCTCACCATCGAGGACCTCCAGCGCATCGCGAAGCGCCGCACCCCCAAGGCCGCGTTCGACTACACCGAGGGTGCCGCGGAGGGCGAGCTGTCGCTGGCGCGCGCCCGCCAGGCCTTCCAGGACATCGAGTTCCACCCGTCGATCCTGCGCGACGTGTCGACGGTCGACACCTCGTGCACGATCTGGGGCGGCCCCTCCGCCCTCCCGTTCGGCATCGCGCCCACCGGCTTCACCCGCCTCATGCAGACCGAGGGCGAGGTCGCCGGAGCCGGTGCGGCCGGGGCCGCGGGCATCCCGTTCACCCTCTCCACCCTCGGCACCACCTCCATCGAGGGCGTGAAGGCGGCGAACCCGAACGGCCGCAACTGGTTCCAGCTCTACGTCATGCGCCAGCGCGAGATCTCGTACGAGCTCGTCAAGCGCGCCGCCGCCAACGGGTTCGACACCCTCTTCTTCACGGTCGACACCCCGGTCGCGGGCGCCCGCCTCCGCGACAAGCGCAACGGCTTCTCGATCCCGCCGCAGCTCACCCTCGGCACGATCATCAATGCCATCCCGCGGCCGTGGTGGTGGTACGACTTCCTCACCACCCCGAAGCTCGAGTTCGCGTCCCTCTCCTCGACCGGAGGCACGGTCGGCGACCTGCTGAACGCCGCGATGGACCCGTCGATCAGCTTCGAGGACCTCGACATCATCCGCAGCATGTGGCCGGGCAAGATCGTCGTGAAGGGCGTGCAGAACGTCGAGGACTCGAAGAAGCTGGTCGACCTCGGCGTCGACGGCATCGTGCTCTCCAACCACGGCGGCCGCCAGCTCGACCGCGCGCCCATCCCGTTCCACCTCCTCCCGGAGGTCGTGAAGGAGGTCGGCGCGCACACCGAGGTCGCGATCGACACCGGCATCATGAACGGCGCAGACATCATCGCCGCGTACGCCCTCGGCGCGAAGTTCACGCTGATCGGCCGCGCCTACCTGTACGGCCTGATGGCCGGCGGCCGCGCCGGCGTCGACCGCACCATCCAGATCCTCACCGACCAGCTCGTCCGCACGATGAAGCTGCTGGAGGTGTCGACGCTGGAGGAGCTCACCCCCGCCCACGTCACCCAGCTGACCCGCCTGGTCCCGCTCGGCCGCCAGGAGGCGACGGCGCGGGCGCTGACGGAGGCGTAAGGGGTCGCTCCGACGGGATCGGCTATGCGTCGCAGCCGATCCCGTCACCGTCGCGATCGAGATCGTAGATGTCCTCGCCGATGACCTGGACGGGCCCCTGCACGTAGGCGGGGCCGTTGCCGCTGCCGCCCGCGCAGTCGACATCAGAGGCGATCGGCACGCATCCGCCGTAGTTCGGGTCGCAGCCCGATGGTGCGGGCGGCGCGGCAGGAGGCGGCGGAGGCGCCGGCTGCCTCGTGCCGACACTCGTCACCTGGTCCACGGGCGGGGTCGTCACGACCTCGGACACGAGTTCGCGGCCGGTCTCGACACCATCGACCGTCGTCACGCGCCACGTGCGGGTGGTGACGCCGTTCTGACCCGCCGTCGTCACCTCGCTGATCCCCACGTCGCGGTTGGGGTCCTCCACGGTTGTGGCGGCGAAGGCGACCGGCACCTCCTCCGTCACGGTCGTGACCACAGGGGTGGGGGTCGGAGTCGGCGTCGGAGTCGGGGTCGGCTTGGTGCTCTCGGCCGAGGCTGCGACGGTCTGCGCCTCTCCGACCTCCGCAGCCGTGTCGTCGCCGCTGTGCGCCGCCGCATTCGCCGAGATCCCGATGATCAGGACCAGGACGGCGCCGAGTCCGATCCCCGCCCAGCCCTTCTTGCCCAACTGCCGCGCACCCATCGCGCCCTCCTCATGCTCGCGCACGAGTCTGGCGGTCGGTCGAATCGCATAACAACGCCCCGAACGGGGGCGGTCCGCACCGCCGTCTGACCCTCCGGCACAGCCGCTTCAAAGCAATTCCCCCCTACGATCGACAGGGAATTGTCACCTGTCGATGGGATGAGCTGAATGGCAACGGGGAGAGGGGCGTCCAGCCCGTCCAAGCGGGATCGCCGCGAAGAGGCGCGGGAGACCGCCAGGAAGATGCGCGAAGAGGCCGCCAAGAAGGCCAAGCGCCGCAAGGTGATCGTGCAGAGCTCCGTGATCGTCGGCATCGTCGCGGTGCTCGCCATCATCGGCGTCGTCATCTTCACCAGCGTCAGCGCCTCCAGCAACGTCGCGAACCCGAAGAACATGCTGAGCGGCGGCATCCTCCTCCAGAAGGCCGACCAGGCCGTCACCACGCCGGCGATCGCGTCCGGCGAGGAGCCGACCGCGACCAAGCAGACGCTCGACGGCAAGACGGCGCACATCCAGATCTGGCTCGACTACCAGTGCCCGTACTGCAACCAGTTCGAGACCACGAACTCCGACCAGATGAAGCAGCTGATGGCGGACGGGAACGCGACCCTCGAGATCCACCCGGTCGCCATCCTCGACTCGGCGCAGAACAACGAGTACTCGACCAGGGCGGCCGCCGCGATGGCCTGCGTCGCCAACTCCGAGCCGAACAAGTTCTTCGACGTCAACAGCGCGCTGTTCGCCAACCAGCCGGACGAGCAGACGGGCAGCGGACTCACCAACGCCGAGATCCTCAAGGTGTTCAAGGATGCGGGCGTCGAGTCCGACGCGATCACGAAGTGCGTCAACGACCAGACGTACGCGAAGTTCATCACCAACCGCACGCAGGCCGCGGTCAAGGACAAGCAGCTCGTCAACCCCACCACGGGCAGCTTCGGCACGCCGACGGTCTTCGTGAACGGCGAGCGCTACCAGGGCGGCTTCACCGACGCCGAGCAGTTCAAGGCCTTCGTCGCCGCGGCGGTCTCGGACGCCGGCGACAGCGGCTCTGTCACCTTCCCGACGCCGGCAGCCGGCAAGTAGCCGCGCTCCCGCGGGATCGAAGGGGGGGGGGGCCCCCGCCCCCCCCCCCCCCGCGGCCGGGGGGGGGGGGGGGGGGGGGGGGGGGGGGGGGGGCCGGGGGGGGGGCCCCCCCGGGGGGGCCGCGGGGGGGGGGCC